>DASWRS010000455.1:0-13559 GCA_036403075.1 Kofleriaceae bacterium | reverse complement strand
GCCGACCAGGATCAGGATCGCGACGCCGAGCGGCGCCAGCGCGTTGAGGATCGGACCGAGCTGGACCCGGACCTTGGCCGCGGCCATGTTCTTGTCGAGCAGCCGCTGCGAGCCGGCGAGGAAGCCGCGGCGGCGCACGTCCTCGAGGCCATAGGTCTTGATCACCTGGATCGCGCCGAGGTCCTCCTGGATCCGCGACGACAGGGTGCCGAGCTCGGCCTGGACCTCGCGGCTGGTGCGGTACACCCGCCTGGACAGCGCCTGGCCGGTGAAGAAGATCAGCGGGTAGGGGATGATCGAGAGCAGGGCGACGGCCGGATCGAGCACCAGCATCATCGTCAGCACCGTGCCGAACGCGGTCACGGCGTTGGCGAGGTGCACCGCGCCGGCGCCCCACATCGCGCGCACGGTCTGGACGTCGTTGGTCAGCCGCGACATCACGTCGCCGGTGGGATGATCGCGGAAGTAGCCGGGCGCCAGCGTCATCACGTGGCCGAACAGGTCGCTGCGCAGGTCGTACTCGGCGGCGCGCGCGGCGTTGAAGATCCACACCCGCGACAGGATCCGGGTCACCGCGGTGGCGATCGCGAACCCGATCAGCAGGACCACCGAGCGGGGCACCGCGTCGAGCCGGCGGTCGCTGATCGCCTGGACGCTGCGCGCCAGGTACGTGACGATGCCGAGCGAGCACAGGTTGGTCGCGACCATCATCCCGACGCCGCTCAGCAGCGCACGGCGATATGGCTTCAGGTAACCCAGGGAGCTGCGCGCGCCGGCCACGTCAGGAAGTGCTTGTCTATCATCCAATCGGCGATCCAGGCACTCGCCGACCGGGGAGGACGCGGCGCAGTCCGGTGTTTGTCAGCCGAATCAGATACTTGGATCGCGGGATCGGCTCGACGGCGCCGCCGCGGGGGCGCGCCGCCGGTGGCGCCGCTCAGCGCCCGGCGACCTTGCGCCAGGTCGGCCGCTCGCTGATCTTGTTCCACCACGCCATCACGTGCGGGTGCTTGGAGAACTGGTCCTTGGCCGGCGTGTTGATCGCGTACTCGATGTACGGCATGAAGCTGATGTCGGCGAGCGTGAACGTGCCGCCGGCGATGAACGGCTGCGCGGTGAGCTGCTTGTCCATGATGACGAGCGCGGTCTCGAGCCCCGCCTGGGCGGCCTCGAGCACCTGCGGGGTCTGCTCGCGCTTGAAGACGTGGTGGAGCACGAACTTCATCACGTGGCCGGTGAAGTTCGAGGTCTCGATGCTGATCCACTGCTCCATCCGCGCGCGGTCGCGCAGGTCGCGCGGGATCAGCGGGCCGTTGGCCTTCTCGTTGATGTAGCGGCACATCGCGCGCGACTCGTAGAGCTCGAAGTCGCCGTCCTGGAGCGCCGGCACCTGGCCGAACGGCTGGCGCGCGAGGTGGGCCGGCTGCTTGTGCTCGCCCTTCATGAGATCGACGAGCTCGAACTCGTAAGCGGTGTTGGTCTCGGCAAGCGTCATCAGGACCTTGCGTGCGCACGTGGACATCGGGTGACCGAAGATCTTCATGCCCCGCTCCTAACACGTTTCGTGCGATGTTTTGCGATCCGGGCGTCGCGGCTGCGTGTGCATTTTGCGGCGCGTGACCGGCCGGACGCGCGAGCCACGCAACGCAGCGCGCGATCGAATCGGCGGGTGAGTCACTTCCCCACGCTGGCCGGCCGTGCAACATACGCCGCGATGAAGACCGCGCTGCTGTTCCCGGGCCAGGGCTCGCAACGGGTCGGCATGGGCCGCGACCTGGTGCACGAGTTTGCGGTCGCCCGCCAGGCCTACGAGGAGGCCGACGACGTGCTGGGGTTCCCGCTGTCGCGGCTGTGCTTCGATGGCCCCGAAGGTGAGCTGACGCTCACCAAGCACACGCAGCCGGCGATCCTCACGACCTCGATCGCGGTGCTCCGCGCGCTGGCCGAGCGCGGCCTCGGGTTCGATGTGGTCGCGGGGCACTCGCTGGGCGAGTGGAGCGCGCTGGTCGCGGCCGGAGCGATGGCGTTTGGCGACGCGGTCCGGCTGACCTACCTGCGCGGCACGTACATGCAGGACGCGGTGCCGGCCGGGCAGGGCGCCATGGCGGCGATGATGGGGCTCGAGCTCGCGGCGATCGAGGCGGTGTGCGCGCAAGCGAGCCAGCCCGGCGAGCCGGTCGAGCCCGCCAACATCAACGGCGGCGGCCAGATCGTGATCAGCGGCCACGTCGCCGCGGTCGACCGCGCGATCACCGACGCCAAGGCGGCGGGCGCCAAGCGCGCGGTCAAGCTCGCGGTCAGCGCCCCGTTCCATTGCTCGCTGATGAAGCCGGCGGCCGACCGGCTGGCGGTCGCGCTCGCCGAGGTCGCGATCGCCGCGCCGCGCGTGCCGGTGATCGCCAACGTCACCGCCCGGGCGACGCAGGACGCCGCGGAGATCCGGCAGCTGCTGATCCAGCAGGTCACCGCTCCGGTGCGCTGGGAGGCATCGGTCCGCACGATCGCCGGCATGGGCGTCACCCGGGCGTACGAGCTAGGCTCGGGCTCGGTGCTGCGCGGCCTGGTCAAGCGCATCGCGGAGACCATCGAGACCACCACGATCGGCGAGCCCCACGAGGTCCAGGCGTTCACCGCGTAACCAGGGTACCAAGGAGCGAAGCCATGGCGATCACCGACACCGCACTGCAGGGCAAGGTCGCGCTCGTCACCGGCGCCTCGCGCGGCATCGGCCGGGCGATCGCGGTCGCCCTCGGCCGGCGCGGCGCCAAGGTCATCGTCAACTACGCGACCCGGGCGGACGCGGCGCGCGAGGCCGCCGCCGCCGTCGAGGCCGCGGGCGGGCAGGCCGCGATCGCCGCGTTCGACGTCGCCGATGCCGCCGCGGTCACCGAGGCGATCAAGGCGATCGGCAAGGACCACGGCGGGCTCGACATCCTGGTCAACAACGCCGGGGTCGCGATCAACGGGCTGCTGCTGCGGTTCTCCGACGAGCAGTGGCAGAAGACCCTCGCGGTCAACCTCGGCGGCGCGTTCCACTGCATCCGCGCCGCGGCCAGCCTGGTGATGCGCGCCAGGGCCGCCGGCCGGATCATCAACATCACGTCGGTGGTCGGCGAGATCGGCAACGCGGGGCAGGCGGCGTACGCCGCGTCGAAGGCCGGGCTGATCGGCCTGACGATGTCGACCGCGCGCGAGCTGGCGCCGCGCGGCGTGACCTGCAACGCGATCGCGCCCGGGTTCATCGAGACCGACATGACCGCCGCGCACCTCCCCGAGGCGCAGCGCGCCAAGCTGACCGAGCAGATCCCGCTGGCCCGGATCGGCCGCGCCGACGAGGTCGCCGACGCCGCGGCGTTCCTGGCGGGGCCCGAAGCCGGCTACATCACCGGCCAGGTCCTGCGAGTCAACGGTGGGATGTTGATGTAGCGCCCGTTCTGGACTATCAACGCCGGCAAAGCGAGGAAGCCATGTCGCCCGAATCGATCGAGAAGAAGGTCAAGGAAATCATCTGCAGCCAGCTCGAGGTATCCGAGGAGCAGCTGCGGCCCGAGGCGTCGTTCATCGACGATCTCAAGGCGGACTCGCTCGCGGTGGTCGAGCTCGTGCTCGCGTTCGAGCAGGAGTTCAAGATCACGATCCCCGAGGAGGACACCGAGCAGATCAAGACGGTCAAGGACGCCACGAACTACATCAAGAGCCACGCCAAGTAGCTCGCGTCCTCGCTGGGTCCGGTCGCGGCCGCGGGCTGTGCACGGGCCCGAGGTGCGGTAAAGCATAGCCATGCGTCGCGTCGTCATCACCGGAATAGGCCTGATCACTCCGATCGGCAACGACCTCGAAGCGACGTGGTCGGCCCTGCTCGCTGGCAAGAGCGGAGCGGCGCCGATCACGCTGTTCGATTCCAGCCGGTTTGCGACCCGGTTCGGCTGCGAGGTCAAGGGCTGGGATCCGTCGCAGTTCTTCGACAAGCGCGAGCTCAAGCACCTCGATCGGTTCCTGCAGTTCGGCGTCGCAGCCGGCGTGATGGCCGTCGCCGATGCCGGGCTGCCGCCCCGGTTCCCCGAGGACGAGGCCGAGCGCTGGGGCTCGTACATCGGCGCCGGGCTCGGCGGGGTCCAGACGATCGAGAACACCTACGCGGCGCAGGCCGCCAAGGGCCCGCGCCACGGGTTCTCGCCGTACTTCGTCACCGACATCATCATCAACGAGGCCCCGGGCATGATCTCGATCCGGACCGGCGCGACCGGTCCGAACATCTCGCACGTGTCGGCGTGCTCGTCGGGCGCCCACTCGATCGGCGAGGCGATGCGGACGATCCGCCACGGCTACGCCGACGGCATGATCGCGGGCGGCACCGAGGCCACGATCGCGGTGCTCGGCGTCGGCGGGTTCAACGCGATGCGCGCGATGTCGACCCGCAACGACGCGCCCGAGAAGGCGAGCCGGCCGTTCGACAAGGACCGCGACGGCTTCGTGATCGGCGAGGGCGCCGGCGTCGTGGTGCTCGAGGAGCTCGACCACGCCCGGCGGCGCGGCGCGCGGATCTACGCCGAGCTGGTCGGCTACGCCGCCAACAGCGACGCGCACCACGTCGCGGCGCCGGCTCCCGACCACCGCGGCGCCCAGGCCTGCTTCCGGGCCGCGCTCAAGGACGCGCGGATCGATCCGGCGTCGATCGCCTACATCAACGCGCACGGCACCTCGACCGAGCTCAACGACAAGAACGAGACCATCGCGGTCAAGGCGGTGTTCGGCGATCACGCCCGGAAGCTCGCGATGTCGTCGACCAAGTCGATGACCGGGCACACGCTCGGCGCCGCCGGCGGGATCGAGGCCGCGATCACCGCGCTCGCGATCACGCGCGGGGTGCTGCCGCCGACGATCAACTACGAGACCCCGGACCCGGAGTGCGATCTCGACTACGTGCCCAACCAGCCCCGCGAGCAGCGGGTCGACGCCGCGATGTCGAACAGCTTCGGCTTCGGCGGGACCAACGCGGCGCTGATCATGACCCGCTACAAGGGCGACTGAGGAGGCTACCGGCGCACCATGCGTTGCCCGTTCTGCGGTGGGTCGGAGGACAAGGTGATCGAGACCCGCGTGTCCCGGGACGGCGGCGAGATCCGCCGTCGCCGCGAGTGCGAGGCCTGCACCCGGCGGTTCACGACGTACGAGCGGATCGAGGAATCGATGCCGCTGGTGATCAAGAACGACGGCCGGCGCGAGCCATTCGACCGGGCCAAGATCGAGCACGGGCTCTTGGCCGCGGTCGCCAAGCGGCCGGTGTCGCGCGACCAGGTCAGCGCGCTGGCGCTCGAGGTCGAGCGCGAGATCGCCGATCTCGGCGTCTCCGAGATCGCGTCGCGCGACGTCGGCGAGCGCGTGCTGCCCCGGCTGCGCGCGCTCGACCAGGTCGCCTACGTCCGGTTCGCGTCGATCTACCGCGACTTCCGCGACCTCGAGGGCTTCGAGAAGGAGCTCGATTCGCTTCGCAACGACACCGGGCCGCACCCGCTGGCCGACGAGCGCACCGACAAGCACGCGGTCCCCGATCCGCTCGCGGACGCCGCGGAGCGCACCGGGTGACCCGCTCCAGGAAGCCGGAGAGCCGGCGGACACCACGCCGGCGAAAGGATCTGGAGAACCCGGAGAACAGCGACCACGCACCGAGCACAAAGCCAGCAGGTGCAGGGCCGCGCGACCCGACGCGCGGAGGGGTGAATGGACCGGCTTTGCCGGTCCAGGGGGGACGGGAACGTCCCCCATTGATGCTCGACCCGGGCACCGGGCGCGCGATCCTGCGATCGAAGCTGCCGCGGACCCGGGGGGCGCACGACGATACCCACCGCGCGCACATGGCGCGCTGCCTGGTGCTCGCCGAGCAGCACCGCGGCCGCACCGCGCCCAACCCGATCGTCGGCTGCGTCATCGTCGATCCCGCCGGCCGCGTGATCGCCGAGGGCGCGCACCGCGGCCCGGGCACCGATCATGCCGAGATCGCCGCGCTGCGCACGCTCGGCGGCCAGGCGCCCGGGGCGACGCTGTACGTCAACCTCGAGCCGTGCAACCACCACGGGCGGACCCCGCCCTGCGCGCCGGTCGTGCGCGACGCCGGCGTGGCGCGCGTCGTGATCGGGATCGAGGACCCGATCGAGGGCCACGGCGGCGGCATCGAGCTGCTGCGCCGCGCGCGGATCAAGGTCACCACCGGCGTGCTCGCCGAGGACTGCGCGCGCGCCAACCGGCCGTTCCTGACCTGGTCGGGGCTGCACCGCCCGGCGTTCACGCTCAAGGCGGCGATCACGCTCGACGGCAAGATCGCGACGGTCGCGGGCCAGTCGAAGTGGATCACCGGGGCCGCCGCGCGCGACGACGTCATGCGGCTGCGCGACACCCACGATGCGGTGATGGTCGGCGTCGGCACCGTGCTGGCCGATGATCCGTGGCTGACCGCGCGGCGCCAGGGCGGACGCAACCCGGTGCGCATCGTGGTCGACAGCCGGCTGCGCACGCCGCCGGACGCCCACGTCCTGGCCGGGCGGCAGGGGCCGCGCACGATCGTGGCGTGCGGCCGCGATGCTCCGGCCGCGCGCGAGGCCGCGCTCGCCGCCCGCGGCGCCGAGGTCTGGCGCATGGCGAGCCATCGCAACGGCCGCGTCGACGTGCGCGCGCTCGCACACAGGCTCGGCGCCGAGGGCGTCACGTCCGTGCTGGTCGAGGGCGGTGGTGAGATCCACGCCTACATGCTCGACCACGACCTCGCGGACGAGATCGTGCTCTACATCGCGCCAAAGGTGGTCGGCGGCCCCGCGAAGAGCTGGGTCGGCGGCAAGGGGCTCGCGTCGCTGACCGCGGCGCATCGCTTCGTGCTCGATCGCGATCCCATCCGGCTGGACGGTGACCTGCGGCTCACGTTGATCCCGGCGCCGACTCCCGATCCGCCGCCGCTGGACGACCCGGATTGACTGCCGGGTTCTCCCAGCCGACGTCGGCTGGATCCGGGCGCGCTGCTGCGGGTCCGGGTTCTCTGCGGTCAGAAGATCTTGGTACTGCGTTCTGCCCTGCGTGTTAGCGTCGCCGCCGCGATGGCGATCACACCCCGGTCACTGTTCCTCGCTCCGATCGCTCTGCTGATCAGTTGCAGCGATCCCACCTCCCAACCTCCCGCGGCCACGACGCCGCCGACGGGTGCGCCGAACACGATGACGCCGATGACGCCGGTCGCCGCCGCGATCCACCTCGGCATGACGCCGCTGGCGGTCGACGAGCACGGGATCCCGCGCCTGATCCGCGGCGACAGCGCGACCCGCATGGCCGCGCCCGATCGCGCGACCGCCGCGCGCATGCACGTCCAGCGGCTCGCCCCGGCGTGGGGCGTGCGCCCCGCGGCGTTGCCGGCGCTCGAGTCGCTCGGCGAGGCCCCGGTCGCCGGTGGCACGGTCGTCCGGCTGCGCCAGGTCGTCGACGGCATGCCCGTCGACGAGTCGAGCGGCGGCGAGGTCCGCGTCCTGCTCGGCAGCGACGGCTCGATGATCGCCGCGAGCGGCAGGCTGGTCGGCACCGACACGCCGCGCGCCGCCGCGGTCAAGTTCCTCGACGACGAATCCAGCGCCATCGCACGCGCGGTCAGCACCACGTACGACGTCCAGGTCGCGCCGAGCGCGCTCGCGATGACGGCCGCGGCCAGCGACGGCTCGCGCCTGCTCGCCGGCCGGTCCGGACGGATCAACGTCTCGCTCGCCCGCGCGCACCAGGCGTGGTTCCCGAGCGGCGAGACCCTGATCCCGTCGTGGGTCGTCGAGGCCTACACCAGCGATGTCAACAGCACGAGCGGTGACGCGTTTCGCACGGTGATCGCCGCCGACGACGGCCGCGTCCTGTCGCGGGTCAACCTCACGGCCGACGCCGCGTTCAGCTACCGCGTGTTCGCCGAGACCGCCGGCGAGCTCCACCCGTTCGACAGCCCGACGGTCGACGTGACGCCGAACGCGACCGGCGTGCCGAACACCACGGCGTACCCGGCGTACGTGTCGCCGAACCTGGTCACCGTCGACGGCCTCAACCACCCCAACGGCGGCGGCGCGCCGCCCGATCCGTGGCTGGCCGCCAGTCGCACCGAGACCAATGGCAACAACGTCCAGGCCTACACCGACATCAACGCGCCCGACGGCCTGACGTTCGGTGACTTCCGCGCGACCGTCACCGGCCCGGCGGCGTTCGATCGCACCTACGACGCAGCGGCGGGCGCCGTCACCGGCGGGCAGGCCCAGCAGATGGCCGGCATCACCTCGCTGTTCTACCTGATCAACTGGCTGCACGACTTCTGGTACGACGCCGGGTTCACCGAGCCGACGGGCAACGCGCAGGACAGTAACCTCGGCCGCGGCGGCCAGGACCGCGACGCGATGAACGCCGAGGCCCAGGACAACGCCAACGGCGGCTCGCGCAACAACGCCAACATGTCGACCCCCGCCGACGGCCTGCCACCGCGCATGCAGGTGTTCGTGTGGGACGGCAAGGCGGACCGCTCACTCGCGGTCTCGAACCGCCACCCGGCCGTCGGCCAGGCCGCGTTCGGTCCGACGACGTTCGAGGTCACCGCGCCCGTGGTGCTCGCCGACGACGGCGCCGCGCCCAGCAGCGACGCGTGCACTCCGCTGGTCAACGGCGCCGCCGTCGCCGGCAAGCTCGTGCTGCTCGATCGCGGCGTGTGCACGTTCAAGACCAAGGTGCTCAACGCCCAGAACGCCGGCGCCGCCGGCGTCATCCTCGCCAACAACGCCGCCGGCGTCGCGCCGCCCGCGATGGGCGACGATGCGACGATCACCACGCCGATCACGATCGGCGTGCTCTCGGTGCTCCAGACCGAGGGCGACCGGATCAAGGCCGATCTGCTCGCCGCCGGCCCGAGCCCGGTGACCGCGACCCTGCACCGCGGCACCGCGGGCCCCGATCTCGACGGTTCGCTCGACGCCACCGTGATCGCCCACGAATTCATGCACTACGTCCACCACCGGCTCAGCGTGTGCAACACGTCGCTGTGCGGCGCGATGAGCGAGGGCTGGGCCGACTTCGACTCGCTGCTCGTGATGGCGCGCCCCGGCGACAACCTCGACAAGGCGTTCCCGATGGCGACCTACTCGACCGCGAGCTTCGCGGCCGACCCGGTGTACTTCGGCATCCGCCGCGCGCCGTACAGCACGAACCAGAACATCAACCCGCTGTCGTTCCGCCACATGGCCGAGGGCACGCCGCTGCCGACCAACGTGCCGTTCAACGGCAGCACGAACAACTCCGAGGTCCACAACTCCGGCGAGGTCTGGGCGTCGATGATGTGGGAGGGCTACGTCGCGCTGCAGAAGGCGGGCGCGACGCGGGGCATCTCGTTCAACGACACCCGGCTCAAGATGCAGCAGTACGTGGTCACCGGCCTCTTGATCGCGCCGCCCCAGGCGACGCCGACCGAGACCCGCGATGCGATCCTGATCGCGGCGCGCGCGGTCAACCGCCTCGACCACGACACCCTGGCCCAGGCGTACGCCCGGCGCGGGTTCGGCAGCTGCGCGATCTCGCCGCCGCGGACCTCGAGCAACTTCGTCGGCATCGTCGAGAGCAACGAGGTCAAGGGCCGGATCGAGCCCGGCGCGCTCGCCCAGCAGTTGACCCACAACTGCGACAACGACGGCGTGCTCGATGCGGGGGAGACCACGCATGTCACCGTGCCGATCGCCAACCCGGGCCCGGTCGCGCTGGCCAACGTCACCGTGACGCTGACCTCGGCGATCCCCGGCATCCGCGTCTCGCCGGCGTCGATCGCGCTCGGCTCGCTCGACGCGTACAGCGACACCACGGTGGCGTTCGACGTCGAGCTCGACGCCAACGTCAAGACCGCGCTGTCGAGCGACCTGCAGGTCAAGATCACGTCCAGCAACGGCTGCGCCGACGCCGCGGTGCCGATCCTCGGGCCGCTCAATGTGGACGACAAGCCGGCGAGCTCGGCGACCGACACGTTCGACGCCCTGGGCTCGGTGTGGAACGCGGTGGGCAGCGGCTCGGTGTGGTCGCACGTCCGCGAGACCGGGCTCGACGGGATCTGGTCGGGCGCCGACCTCGGGGCGACGACCGACGCCAGCCTGGTGTCGCCGCCGCTCACCGCCGGCACCGGCGCGCTGACGCTCACGTTCTCGCACCGCTACTCGTTCGAGCTCACGCCGGCCTCGGGCGCGACCCCGGCGCAGGCGTTCGACGGCGGCGTGATCGAGATGTCGACCGACGGCGGCACGACCTGGCAGGACGTCTCGCTGGTTGCCAACCCGGGCTACACCAACACGCTGCTCACCGGCGGCACCAACCCGCTCGCCGGTCGCCGCGCGTACGCCGGCACCAACCCCTCGTTCCCCGCGACCGACAACATCACGATGTTCTTCGGCACGCGCCTGGCGGGCAAGACGTTCCAGCTCCGGTTCCGCATCGGCAGCAACGCCAGCGGTGGGGCGGCGGGATGGCAGCTCGACGATGTCCAGTTCAAGGGCATCATCGGCACGCCGTTCCCGACGCTGATCCCGGACACCAAGGGCTGCAAGGCCGGCGGCACCGGCGGTGGTGGTGGCGGCAGCGGCGGTGGTGCGGGCGACAACCCCGGCGGTGGCGGCACCATCGGCACCCCCGAACCGGGCCGGCCGCAGGGCGGCCGCAACGATGAGCGCGACGACGCTGATAACGGTGGCTGCCGGGTGGCCGGTGGGGCCGGCGCCGGCAACGCGGCGGCGCTGCTGCTCGCGCTGGCTGTGCTGCTGCGCCGCCGGCGGCGCTGAACCGCCGGGCGAACGGGGGGCCCGCCTGGCCCCTCTGTCGAACCCCTTCGACTGTGGTACATGCAGTCGAGATGTTCACCGGGTTGGTCGAAGACACCGGCGCCATCGTGGCCGCGGACCGCTCCGGCGGCCCCGGCAGCGAGGCCCTCGTGCTCGGTGTGCGGCCGCACCGGATTGCGCTCGCCGAGCTCGCCGTCGGCGAGTCGATCTGCCACGACGGCGCGTGCCTCACGGTCACCGAGGTCGGCGGAGGCGCCTACCGGGTGCTCGCCGGCGCCGAGACCCTGGCGCGGACCGCGCTCGGCGCGCTCGCGGTCGGCCGCCGGGTCAACCTCGAGCGCGCGCTGCGCGTCGGCGACCGGCTCGGCGGCCACTGGGTCACCGGCCACATCGACGGCACCGGCGAGCTGGTCGCGCGCAAGGACCTCGGCACGAACCTCGTGCTCGCGTTCCGCGCCGGGCCGGCCGTGCTGCGCTACGTCGTCGAGAAGGGATCGATCGCGGTCGCCGGCGTCAGCCTGACGGTCAACGCCGTCGACGCGGACAGCTTCTCCGTGGCGATCATCCCGCACACCCGCGACCACACCACGCTCGGCGAGCTCGCCGTGGGCGATCGGGTCAACCTCGAGGCCGACATCCTCGCCAAGCATGTCGAGAAGCTGGTGAAGCCATGACCGTCCCTCCGTCACATCCGCCCGGTCCACCGGCCGGTCCACCGGCCGGCGCACCGGTCGCGGCGAGCGTGGCCGCGAACCTGACGGCGACCATGACGGCGCTCGAGCGCGTCACCCGGGCGCTCGAGGACATCCGCAACGGGCGCATGGTGATCCTCGTCGACGACGAGGACCGCGAGAACGAGGGCGACCTGGTGTTCGCCGCCGACATGGTGACGCCCGAGCACATCAACTTCATGGCGACCCACGCGCGCGGCCTGATCTGCCTCGCGATGGACGACGCGATGATCGACCGACTCGAGCTGCCGATGATGGTGCGCGACAACCGCGCGTCGCTCGGCACCGCGTTCACCGTGTCGATCGAGGCTCGCCACGGCGTGTCGACCGGGATCTCGGCGCGCGATCGCGCCACGACGATCCGCACCGCGATCGCCGACAACGCGAGCCCCGCGCACATCGTGTCGCCGGGCCACGTGTTCCCGCTGCGCGCGCGCAAGGGCGGGGTGCTGGTGCGCACCGGGCAGACCGAGGGCTCGGTCGACCTGGCGCGGCTCGCCGGCTGCCGGCCCGCCGGCGTGATCTGCGAGATCATGCGAGAGGACGGCGAGATGGCGCGCCGGCCCGAGCTCGAAGACTTCGGCGCGCGCCACGGCCTGCTGCTGCTCAGCGTCGCCGATCTGATCGCGTACCGCCTGCTGCGCGAGCGGATCGTGCGGCGCCAGGCCACCGGCGCGCTCCGGCCGGGCGCGCTGGGCCCGGGCGAGCCGTTCGTCGCCCACTACTACGACACCGAGGTCGAGGACACCGAGTACCTCGCGCTGGTGCGCGGCGACGTCGCCGCGGTGTCGGCGACCGGGCAGCCGGTGCTGGTCCGGGTCGCCGCGATGGACCCGCTGGCCGATCCCTTCATGCTGCGGCCCGATCTGCTCGCCGCGGTCGAGGCGATCGACCACGCCGGGGTCGGCGTGCTGCTCTACGTGGTCAACCGCAGCCGGACCCGGCTCGGGCCGTCGTTCGAGCGGCTGGTCCTGCAGCGCACCGCCGCGCGCGACAAGGTTGCGAGCATCGCCAGCGACTCGAGCGAGGCGCTGCGCGATTTCGGCCTGGGCGCCCAGGTGCTCGCGGACCTCGGGCTCAAGCGGATCCGCCTGATGATGTGGAGCGATCGCAAGATCGCGGCGCTGGAAGGTTTCGGCATCGAGGTCGTGGAGCGCGTTCCCATCCCGGGGCGCGGGGCGACGCGCCGGCGCGAAGCCCAGTAGCCCGGGCCACGGTGACCACGGTGACCGCGGCGAGCGATGGTGTATATCTCCGGGGCATGCCGCAGATCATCGAAGGCCACCTGTCCGCCCAAGGCCTCCGGTTCGCGATCGTCGCGAGCCGGTTCAACGGGCTGATCGTCGAGCCGCTGATCGCCGGGGCGCTCGATGCCATCGTGCGGTCGGGCGGCGACGGCGACGCCGTGACCATCGTGCGCTGTCCGGGCGCGTGGGAGCTGCCGCAGGTCGTGCGCAAGGTCGTGGCGCGCGGCGGCGTCGATGCCGTGATCGCGCTCGGTGCGGTGATCCGCGGCGCGACGCCGCACTTCGACTATGTCGCCGGCGAGGCCGCGCACGGGATCGCCGGGGCCGCCGCCGCCGGGGGCGATGTCGCGGTGAGCTTCGGCGTCCTGACCACCGACTCGATCGAGCAGGCGCTCGAGCGCGCCGGGACCAAGGCCGGCAACAAGGGCTTCGACGCGGCGATGGCCGCGATCGAGCTCGCGACGCTGTTCCGCGCGCTGGCGCCGGATGCGGCGGGCGCAGCGGCGCCGGCGGCGCGCGGCCGGAGGCGCGGGGCGCCATGACCGCGGGCACCCGGCGCACCGGGCGGGCGTACGCCCTCCAGCTGCTGTACGCGCGCGACGGCGATCCGGCGACCGACGTGGCAGGCGCCGCGGCGAGCTGGCGCGCGAACGCGAGCGTCTCGGCATCGAGGTCGAGCTCGAACATCTCGGCCCAGGCGCCGGCGGAGTTGGCGACATCGTTCGCGGTGTCGTTGTCGCGCGCGTACAGCAGCTGCAGCGCGTACG
>DASWRS010000454.1:0-41421 GCA_036403075.1 Kofleriaceae bacterium | reverse complement strand
AGCCGGTTCCGACCGGCCGTGCTGCGCGCCGCGGCGGGACCTCCGAGCTTCCGGCAAGCGATGCGATCGAGGGTGCGCAGCATCGAGCTTCGCGAGCGCTCGTCGCCGTGTCCGGGCGATGGCCGGATCTCGGACAAGTGTCCGGATTTCGGACGAAACCCGGACAGTTGCGCGGGAGAGATCGGCAGGTTGCGGGTGGCATCGCTGTCGCTGTGGTCGTGGACCGGCCCTCACACGTACAATCTGGAGATGATCATGGAGACCAGTGACCTCACGACCACGATCCTGCGGGGCATTCGCGACGACATTGCGAACCTCGGCAACCGGCTCGACGCCAAGATCGACAAGCTCGACGGCAAGGTCGACGCGCTCGGCACCCGGCTCGACGACAAGATCGACGCGCTCGGCACCCGGCTCGACGGCAGAATCGACGCCCTCGGCACACGGCTCGACAGCCAGAGCGGCAAGCTCGACGAGCTGGCGCTCCGGCTCGACAAGCATGACCGCCGGTTCGACCGGCTCGACAACCGGATGGACAAGCTCGACAGCTGCGAGCGCGACATCGTCGATCTCAAGGAGCGCGTGTTCTAGCGAGCTCCGGCGAGCTCCGGCAACGCGTCGTGCTCCCGCTTGGCTCGGCCCTCGCCGCCGCGCTAGGTTGTCGCGGTGAAGGTTGTCGCCGTGAAGGTCGCCCCCGTGAGCTTCGTCGTTGTCGCCGTCCTGCTCGGCACCGCCGTGCTCGGCACCGCCGTCGCCCACGCGGCGGCGCCGTCACCGGCCGGCAAGCACCCTCGCATGCTGCTCGACCCGCCGCTGCGCGCCGCATGGCAGGCGCAGGCCCGGCTGCCACACGGCCCGGTCGCCCGCGCGATCGAGATCTGCCACGACGCGGGGACGACGGCGCGATACGACGGCGCGCAGTACCAGGGCTCGGAGTGGGCCAAGGCGCTGCAGGCCTGCCTGGTCGCGTGGGCGGCGACCGGCGACGCGCACCACGCGGCGGCGTCGATCAAGTTCTTCACCGCGCTGATCGATGACCTCGATCAGGTCGGCGACGGCAAGGGCGGCGACAAGGCGGCGTGGCGCGACTCCGGATACGCGATCCGGATGCTCGGCCCCTACACGGCCCTGACCTACGACTGGCTGTACGATCAGATCACACCGGAGGTGCGCGCCCGCGCCCGCCAGCGCTGGGCGTCGTGGGTCACCTGGTACCGCGAGCACGGCTACCGCGCGCGCTCTGCCGGCACCAACTACCAGGCCGGCTACCTGATCGCCGCCACCACGATCGCGATCGCCCAGGCCGGCGACGGCGACGGCGCGCTGTGGGAGCTGGTCGCCGACGAGCTGTGGGGCAAGGACATGGCGGCGGCGCTCGCGGCCGGCGGGATCCTCGAGGGCGGCGACTGGGCCGAGGGCTGGCAGTACGGCCCGCTGTCGGTCGCCGAGTACGCGCTCGGCGCACGGATCGCGAGCCGCGCCGGCATCCCCGTCGCCGGGATCGAGCCGTGGCTCGCCGGCTTGCTGCGCCGCCACGTCTACGCGCTGTCGCCGGCGGATCGGGTGTACGCCGGCGGCGACACCGAGGCCGAGGAGGCGCAGCTCGCGCCGGCGCTGCTCACGCTCGATGCCGTCGCGCTCGGCGACGCGCGCCCCGACGATCGGCGGTGGGCGCGCGGCGAGATCGCCCGGCTCGGCCTGCACGACGACAACTTCCTGCTCTACGACGCGCTCGCCGCGGCCGGCGACGGCGCGGCCGAGGTGCCGCGCATCACCTGGCCGACCTGGTACGAGTCCGCCGCCACCGGCACGCTCTACGCACGGACCCGGTGGGACGCCCGCGCGGTGTGGTTCGTGACCACGTGCCAGCATGGCCTTCCCGTGGATCACCGCCACGCCGACGCCGGCAACTTCGTGCTGTCGCGCGGCAAGGACGACCTGATCGTCGATCCATCGCCGTACGGCACCGCGTCGACCTTGACCAGCAACGCGCCGACCGTGGCGTCGGGCCGGCTGCCGCCCAAGTACCGGCCGAGCCAGGCCGGATGGAGCCACGGGACCGGCTGGGACTGGACGACCCAGACCCGGTCCGGGGTGGTCGCCGCGCGCTGCGACTACTCGGACCAGTTTCGCTTCCAGGACCGCGCGAGCGACGTGCCCGAGGCGATTCGCGACCTGGTGCTCTTGCCGAGCAGCGACGGCGGCGACGCCAGCCTGGTCGTGATCGATCGCGCGTCGACCGGCAGCAGCGATCGCGCGATGTACCTGCGGTTCCGCGTCCCCGGCGAGCTCGCGCTCGAGGGCGAGGTCGCGACCCGGACGATCGGCGGGTCGCGGCTCGCGATCGCCAGCGTCGCGCACAGCGCCGGGCGACCGGTGATCGGCCGCACCCGGCTCAAGGACTGCTTCGCGGACATGGACCACCAGGGCCGGTGCGACGCCGCGCGGTTCGCGGTCACCGACCTGCGGCTCGATCTCGATGGCCCCGAGCCGAGCGCAGTCCACGTGATCAGCGCGACGGCGCCGGTCGCCGACGGCGCCGGGCCGCGCAGCACGCCGCTGGCCGGCGATGGCTGGGCCGGGGTGCGGGTCACCGGCCCGCGCGACGCGGTCGTGGTCTGGCCGACGCGCAAGGGCCAGGCCCTGGCGTATCGCGCGCCCCGGGCCGGCGCGATGACCCACGTCGTCCTCGATCCGCACGATCACCTGGCGATCACCGCGCGCCCCGATGGCGACAGCTGTGTCGTGACCACGTCGTTCGACGGCGCGATCGCGCGCCCCGCGATCGTCGTGGTCGACGACGCGTGCCGGGTCACGGTCGACCCGCGGACATCGAGCGCCGCCGCGGCGATCGGCCCCCGGCCGCCCCCGGTGCCCCGGCCACCCGGCGCGCGGAAGGCCCGGCGCTGGGGATGCAGCGCCGGCGATGCGCCCGCGGGTCCCGCGGCGATCGCCGCGCTGATCGGCGCGATCGCCTGGCGCCGCCGCCGGGCTAGGGCACGCGGATCGGCGCGGTGCGCGCGTTGACCGCCGGCGGCTTGTCGCCGCGCCGGTGCAGCTTACCGATCCGGACCCAGTAGGTCTGCCCCCGGCGGAGCTGCCAGCGCTCGTCGGCGGCGCGCATGTCCTGGCCGCCGTAGCTCGGCCGCTCGCCGGGCAGGTTCATCACCAGCACGGTCGGGCTGCCGAGCTGATCGGCGACCTGCCAGCCGTCGCCGTCGGTCACCGGCGGCAGGCCGACGATCTGGAAGTACACGAGGTCGTTGTCGCGCGCGACGCTGGCGGTCCGCGCTCCCGGCGGCAGGTCGCCCGTGGCGATCGCATGGCTCGGCGCCGGCGGCGGCGGCTCCTTCAGATCGCTTGGCGGCGCGGCCGGCAGCGGCTGCACCGCGTCGGGCTTCCAGAACCACCGGCGCTCGGCATCGAGCTGCCACGCGCCGCCGGCCGCGATCCGGTCGCCTTCCTTGGCCTTGCCGCCGAGCGCGATCCGGATCCCGAGCGAGCCGTTGCCCTCGGTGTCGTCGACCAGCCAGACGTACGGCGAGGCCACGAGGCGGGGGGCGACCGCGGGGCCGGGAGGCGCACCGGCGGCGACGGCCGGGCCGGGAGGCGCACCGGCGGCGACCGCGGGGCCGGGAGGCGCGCCGGCGGCGACGGCCGGGCCGGGAGGCACACCGGCGTCGACGCCCGGCCCAAGCGCCGCGGGCGCGGGCGCGGCCGGCGGCGGCGGCGGACCGGGCACGAGGATCGCCGGGCCGACGCGACCGTAGACCACGCCGTGCTGACCGCGCCGGCCGAGCAGCTGGGCGCGATCGACCACGGCCTGCCACGCCGGGACCGCGCCGAGCTCGGAGATCACGCGGCCCGGATCGGCGGCCTCCGGCTCGTCGGGCTTGCCGCCGGCGTCCGGCTCGCGGCCCGCGGCGGCGCTGGCTCGCGCGTCGCTCGCGCCGGCATCGCCCGGCCCGGGCACCGCCGCCCCGCTGGCCGATCCAGAGCCGACCGCGGCGGGGCCCGCCGGCTGACCCTGGCAGGCCGCACACGCGACGACGGCGGCGACGAGCGCTCTCACCATGCCAGCGTGCCGAGCAGCTCGGCGATCGGCGCCAGCCCCGCGGCGTCGGCCTCGTCGAACGCCGCCAGCTCGTAGCTGTCGAGATCGAGCACCGCGACGAGCTCACCGCGGCGCAGGATCGGCACGACGATCTCGCTGCGCGAGCCGGCGTCGCACGCGATGTGGCCGGGGAACCGGTCGACGTCGGGGACGATCAGCGTCCGGCGCTCGGCGGCCGCGGTGCCGCACACGCCGCGCCCGAGCGCGATCCGCACGCACGCGACCTTGCCCTGGAACGGCCCGAGCACGAGCTCGCCACCGCGCAGGACGTAGAACCCGATCCACGACGCGGCCGTCACGCACTCGCGCAAGGCCGCCGTGGCGTTGGCCAGGTTGGCGACCAGGTCGGGCTCGCCGTCGACCAGCGCGGCGAGCTGCGGCAACAGCTCGCGGTAACGCGCCGCCTTGTCGGCCGCCGCGAGCGCGATGCTCTCCATGCCGGGAATCTAGCCCGCCGCGAGCGCGCGCGCAGCGTTGAGCGCGCGCGGCAGGCCGAACGGGCTCGCGCGGAGCTGCAGGATCAGAAAATCGCCCTCGGTCGACAGTCCGGACACGTTGACCACCGGGGTCAGCGTGCCCAGGATCCCGCGGACCCGGTCGTTGGCGGCGAACTTGGGGTTCTGCATCAGGTCGAGGACGATGATGTCGTCGTGGGCCTCGACCAGCACCGCCGGCCGTTTCGGCATGAACTTGGCGAGGTTGCCGGGCTTGCTGAGGTCGAGCGCGCCCGACTTGATCAGGCCGGCGACCGGGGTGAACGACTCACCGAGCACCTTCATCGTCACGTCCGAGAGCCGGAGCGTGACCTTGAACTGGGTCTCGTTGACCTCGATCTGGTCGACGCGGATCGACGCGGCGGCCCGCACCGTCGTGCCCATCAGGTCGATCGTGGCGCCCAGGCCGATCGCGGGCGGCCGCGGCGTGATCGTCACGTCCTGCGGCGCCTTCTTCGACGGCGGCGTGTTCGCGATGAACCAGCGCAGGGCGTCGAGCGGCACCGCGACCCGCATCCCCAGCGCGTGTCGCGCCATGCTGAGCATGGTGGTGGGGTTTCGGACCATGAAGCGACCTGCGGAACGCAGCGCGGCGCGAAGCGGGAGTGCCATTTGTCGATCGTATATCAGCGCGGGTCGGCGGCGTCGCGCGGGCCAGCCCCGGATCGACGTCAAAACAGCACGACGCGCAGCGGCGAGGCGAGCAGTGCGCCGGCGACCGGTGTGCCGTCGACGACGGTGCCGAACACCGCGCCGGGCGCGGCATCCTCGGGCAGCGCCACCCGACGCAGGGGATCTCCGGTCCGCGGGTCGAGCACGCAGACCTCGCGCTGGCCCGGCCCGTAGGTCACGACCAGCGGGCTGCCCGGCGGGCCGCGCGGCGCCGGGCGCCCGACCGGCGCCGGCAGCGCGTAGTCGTTGCGCGCGCGCAGCCCACCGCCGAGCTCGTACAGCGTGAGCTGCCAGCTGTCGCCCAGCGGCGGCGGGGCCTTGACCGGCGTCGACATCGGCGGCGGCGTGTCGATCTCGCCGCGCAGGATCTGGAGCGGCCGGCGCAGCAGCTGCGCCAGCGGCGGCCGGGCCGGCGGCGGCGCCGGACCCGGGATCGGGCCACCGGCGGTCTGGCCGGTCACGACATCCGGCCCCGGCGCATGCCAGGCCAGGCCCAGGCCCGGCAGCGCGATCACCTGTGCGCTGCGCGCGTCGATCCGGTAGCCATCGCCGTCCTCGAGCGCGACCAGCACGCCCTCACCCGACGGCGCGAGCGCGCGGACCACTCCGGCGACGGCGATCGACCACACCGGCAACAGGCCGCCGTTGCCGAGCCGCGCGACGATGCGGCCGCGCTCGGCCACGACCACGAGCGTCGCGTCGCCGAGCGCGACGACCGCGACGCGCGCCGCACCGCCGTCGTCGCTCGCGAGCCGGCCGCGCACCCGGCCGTCGCGCGCGTCGAGCACGGTCGCCCGGTCGGCGTCCGCCACCACGACGATGTCGCCGCCGGCGATCACGCCGTCGACGTTGTCCGCGCGGTGCTCCCAGCGCGCCGCGCCGTCGCGGCTGGTCGCGCGCACCGTCGCCGGCGCGCCCCGCCGGCCGCGCGCGCCGCACACGACCACGCCGCGCGCCACCGCGATCGCGACCGGGGTGCCCGGGCCGCAACCGTCGACGCGCTGCCAGCGCCAGCGCCGCGCCGCCAGGTCGGCCCGCGCCACCGCCGCGCCCTGGCCCTCGCGATCGATCGCGATCGCATACAGCGCGGCGCCGTCCGCCGGATCGAGCGCGTGCGCGATCACGCCGCGCATGCCGGTGTCGGGCAACGCGACCGCGCCGGCCGGCTCGAGCGGCCGCACCGCCGGCAGGTCGCGCAGCTCGGCATCGAGCGCGACCCCGGCCCCGAGCCCCGGCAGCCGTAGCGCGCGGTTCCACCGCGGCGGCAGCGCGACGCGATGCGCGGTCTCGCCCGGCGAGCCGATCCACGTCGTGGCGATCAGCGCCGCGTCGCCGAGCACGGCGCCGAGCGCCGCCAGCGGCAGGTAGGCCCGCACGCCCTGGCGATCGAGCAGCACCGCGGTCGAGGGCGTCGCGCGCACCAGCCGGAGCTCGCCGCGCGACGCGACCAGCTCGCCGAGCGGCGGACCCCCGAGCTGCGCCGGCGGCCCGGCGAGGTCCCGCGGGTATCGCGCGATCCCCAGCGCGGTCGCGACCTCGATCCGATCGGTGCCGTCGCGCGCCGGCCACGCCCCCCGGATGGCATCGACCCGCCCCGTGACCTTGCCGGTCGCGCGCGCGATCGCGACCAGCGCCGGCCCGGCCGGTCCGGACTCGGTCACCAGCACGGTCGCATCGCACGCGTCGATCGCCACGATCGCGCCCAGCGGCACCGCCCACCGGATCGCAGCCCCGGCGAGCGTGTCGCCGATCCGGACCAGCCGGCCGTCGTCGCCGCTGGCGAACAGCTCGCGCCCGGTGCCGCCGCAGCTCGCGACCACGGCTTCGGGCGCCAGGCCGCCCGGCAGCGCGACCCGCGCGAGCTCGTCGCCGGTCGCCGCGTCGAGCACCACCGCCGCGCCGCGGTCGGCGACCACGACCCGGCCCGCGCTCAGCACCACGAACGGCGACGGCGAGCGCCACCGCGGCTTGCCGTCGAGGCCAAGCGCGCGGGTCCCGTCGGCGCCGGCGCACACGATCACCTCGGCGGTGACCCCGACGACCGGCGCCGCGCACGCGGCCCGATCGCGCCACACCACGCGGCCGGCGTCGACCTCGACCAGCTCGACCGCGCGCTGGTCGCCCTCGGCGCCCGACAGCACCGCGCGCGCCGGACCGTCGCCCGGCACCGCGAACGGCGTCGCCAGGTGCAGCGGTGCCAGCTCCCCGGCCGCGCTCGCGATCCCGAGGTCGACCACCGGCTGCGGCGGCTGGCCGCGCCCCAGCCGGCCGCGGAGCTCGCCGAGCGGAAACCCGGACGGCCCCGGCAGGCTCAGCCACGCCGCCTGCGGTGGATCGGGCGGCGGAGCGGTCGGCTCACAGGCCGTGAGCGCCACGAGCGCGACCCAGCGATGCACCGACCGCACCCTACCACGAGCCGCGCGACCGACGCCGCGAGCCACGCCGCGCACGCCGGTGCCGGCTACAATCCGGGTCCGGCTTCGTGGTTCAATGCCGGCCATGACCACGACGACCTACGAGCTCGATCCCGTCCATAGCCACCTCGGATTCAGCGTGCGGCACATGATGGTCTCGCAGCAGCGCGGTCAGTTCGCCGCCGCCCGCGGGACGCTGGTGCTCGACCGCGCCAACCCGTCGAACAGCCGGGTCGAGATCACGATCGACGTCACGACGCTCAACACCAACAACACCGACCGCGACAACCACCTGCGGAGCGCCGACTTCTTCGACGTCGCGAACCACCCGACGATGACGTTCGTGTCGCGCCAGGTCGAGGTCAACGACGACGGCGATCTCCGGGTCACCGGCGATCTCACGATCCGCGGAACGACCCGCTCGGTCGTGCTGACCGCTGAGCCGATCTCCGACGAGTCCAGGGACCCGTACGGCAACATCAAGGTCGGCACCTCGGTCACCGGCAAGCTCAGCCGCAAGGACTTCGGCCTGGTGTGGAACGCGGTGCTCGAGACCGGCGGCGTCGCGCTCGGCGACGACGTCAAGCTGATGCTCGACGTCCAGTTCCAGCGCAAGCCGTAGCTCGCCCGGGCTGCGCGTGGACCGCGGCTACACCCGCTCGATGATCGTGGCGATGCCCATGCCGCCGCCGATGCACAGCGTGATCAGCGCGGTCGCCTTGTTGCTGCGCTCGAGCTCGTCGAGCACGGTGCCGAGCAGGATCGCGCCGGTCGCGCCCAGCGGGTGGCCCAGGGCGATCGCGCCGCCGTTGACGTTGATCCGGTCGTGATCGATGCCGAGCGCGCGCGCGGTCTGCAGCGGCACGACCGCGAACGCCTCGTTGATCTCCCAGAGGTCGATGTCCTTGACCGTCATGCCGGCCTTCTTGAGCGCCTTGGCCGAGGCCGGCGCCGGCGCGGTCAGCATGATCAGCGGCTCGGCACCCGCGGTCGCCATCGCGCGGATCCGCGCCCGCGGCTTCTGCGCGGCGGTCTTGCCCCACTCGCCCGAGCCGAGCAGGACGATCGCGGCGCCGTCGACGATGCCCGACGAGTTGCCCGCGGTGTGGACGTGCTCGATCCGCCTGGTCTCCGGGTAGCGCTTGAGCGCGAGCTCGTCGACGGTCTCGCCGTTGGGGCCCATCGGAGTCGCGCCGAGCTGCTGGAACGCCGCCTGCAGCGCGGCGAGCGACGCGAGCGTGGTGTCGGCCCGCGGGTGCTCGTCGCGCGCGAGCGCGACCGTGCCATCGTCGTTCTTGACCCCGAACAGCGCGTTGTCGAACCGCTTGCCCTCGATCGCCTGCGCCGCCTTCTGCTGGCTGGCCAGCGCGAACCGATCGACGTCCTCGCGGGTGAAGCCCTCGCGGGTCGCGATCAGGTCGGCGGAGATGCCCTGCGGCACCATGAACAGCCGCTTGCGCAGCTTGTCGTTGAGCCCGTCGATCATCGCGCCGTCCGAGCCCATCGGCACGCGCGACATCGACTCGACGCCGCCGCCGATGCCGGCGTCGATGAACCCGGCGCCGATCTTGCCGGCGATCGTGTTGACCGCCTCGAGGCCCGAGCCGCAGAACCGGTTGACGGTGACGCCGGTGACGTCCTCGGGCCAGTCCGCCGCGATCAGCGCGTTGCGCGCGATGCAGGCGCCCTGCTCCTTGACCTGGGTGACGCAGCCGATCGCCATGTCCTCGACCAGGCTCTTGTCGAGCTTCTTGCGGTCCGCCATGTGATTCAGCGTCTGGGCCAGGAGCTCCTGCGGGTGGAGCTGCGACAGCCCGCCCTTGCCGGCCTTGCCGCGGCCACGGGGGGTGCGAAGCGCATCGTAGATGAACACGTCAGCCATCGGATCCTCCAGGTAGATGGCCGGGAGGATGGTCCAAATGATGCCGATCTGCAACGCGGCCGGCGGTCACAGCCCGATCACGGCGCGATCACAAGCCCCCGTCACAGCCCCGGCTCGACATGGTCGCCGGGGACGATCAACCGGAGCGCGCGCGGCACCACCTCGATCCGGTAGCGCTCGCCCGCCGGCAGCTCCTCGCCGTCGCACTGCGCAGCGGGCAGCGTGTTGCCGCGGACCGTGAGCTCGAACCGCGCGCCGCTGTGCGCCGGGGCGTGCGCGAAACCCAGGAGCTGGAGGTCGTCGATCCCGACCGGGCTGCGCCGCAGGCTGCCGACCAGCTTGGTGCCGAAGTCGCGCCGGCCGGTCACCGGCACGAGCTCGAACCGGCCGTCGTCGGACTCGGTCCCGGGATCGAAGATCCACTCGCCGCCGAAGATCTTGGTGTTCTTGACGATGACGTCGAGCACGTGCTCGAAGTGGTGCACGGCGCCGTCGATCACCGCGTCGACATCGAACTTGATGTCGACGACGTAGCTCTCGACGAAGCGCTGCAGCACCGCGCCGGCGTAGACCAGGTGATCGCGGTACACCGCGCCCAGGCCGGGGATCCGGCCGACCCGCTCGCGGTCGCGGTTGCGGGTCTCGAGGCTCGCGGCGCCCAGGCCGATCGAGAACGAGTCGAAGAACAGGTCCTTGTGGATCGCGCGGTCGCCGCGCTCGATCACGAGGCGGCCGACGTCGCAACCCACGACCTCGCCGGCGGCGATCACCGCGACGTTGCGCTCGAGCGCGCCGGCGCCGGCGGAGAGGCCGAACGACTTGCCCTGATCGTTGGCCGTGCCGGTCGGCAGCATGCCCATCGCGACCTCGTGGGCGTGGTGCGACGCGAAGATGCCCTTGGCGACCTCCGCGAACGTGCCGTCGCCGCCCATGTAGATCACGACCCGCGCGCCGCCCTCGTCGATCGCCTCGCGGACCCGGTCGACCGTCCGGCCGTCGGGCTCGGTCGCGACGAAGCGGTGCGGGACCCGGGCCTCGTCGAGCAACGCGCGCGCGATGCGGATCCAGTCGGCCGCCCTGCCGCTGTGTGCCGTCGGGTTTGCCACCAGCACCGCCGAAGTGCCATTCAGCCAGCGCGCGATCCCGACCGACCGGTTCGTCGGTATGGGATTCTCGAGGGCGTCGGTTCCAGCCACGACGGAATGGTACCTCGGCCTCGCCGGAGTGAGCCTCAGCATGCGCGAATTGCCACACCGCTCGCTGCGGCGCGTTTTGGCCGGCGATCGAGCTTGGGGTACGCTCGAGCATGGTCGCTCTCGTGGTTCCACCCAGCTTCACCGACGAGCACGACTTGCTGCGGCAGACGGTGCGGCAATTCGTGCAAAGCCGCGTCGAGCCGCAGGCGATGGAGCACGATCAATCGGCGACGTTCAACGCGCGGCTGCTCGCCGAGCTCGGCGCGCTCGGCCTGATCGGCGTGACGATCCCGGAGGCCGACGGCGGCGCCGGCATGGACGCGACCGCGTCGGTGATCATCCACGACGAGCTGGCGTACAGCGATCCGGGGTTCACGCTGGGCTACCTCGCGCACTCGCTCTTGTTCGTCAACAACTTCTACTGGGCGGCGAGCCCGGCGCAGCGCGCGCGCTACTTGCCCGGCGCGCTGTCGGGTGCGGTGGTCGGCGGCATGGGCATGACCGAACCCGCGGTCGGCACCGACGTGCTCGGGATGCAGACCACCGCGCGCAAGCTCGGCGACGACTACGTGATCAACGGCCGCAAGACGTTCATCACCAACGGCCCCGAGGGCGAGGTGTTCCTGGTCTACGCCAAGCTGGCCGACCGGATCACGACGTTCGTCGTCGAGCGCGGCTTCCCCGGGTTCTCGACCGGCCCCAAGATCCCCAAGATGGGGATGCGTGCGTCGACGATGAGCGAGCTGATCTTCGAGGATTGCCGCGTGCCGGCCGAGAACCTGCTCGGCCACGAGGGCGGCGGCATCACCAACATGATGCGCAACCTCGAGATCGAGCGGATCGGCCTGGCGGCGATGAGCCTGGGCATGGCCAGGCGCTGCCTCGACGCGATGGTCAATTACTCGATGGAGCGCCGCAGCTTCGGCAAGCCGCTCGCCGAGCACGGCCAGGTCCAGCGCTACATCGGCGAGAGCTACGCCAAGGTCGAGGCGATGCGTGCGCTGATCTACAACGTCGCCGCGACCGTCGGCCCGCACGCGCGCAGCCGGCTCGGCACCGACGCCGCCAAGCTGTTCGCGGCGACCGCCGCCAAGGACGTCGCCGACGCCGCGGTGCAGGTCCTCGGCGGCTACGGGTACTGCACCGAGTTCCGGGTCGAGCAGTTCCTGCGCGACACCAAGCTGATCGAGATCGGCGGCGGCACGCTCGAGGCCCACCAGAAGAACATCACGCGCGATCTGACCCAGCGCTGAGCCGGATCACGCGCCGATCACCAGCCGCCCGGCGCCGGCGTGGCCGGTCCCGAGGGTTGCGTCGGCGTCGGCGTCGTCGTCGATGGCGGCGCCGGCTCCGCCGCCGACCCGGTCGCTGCCGAGCCCGCGGCGTCGCCCGCCGAGCCCGAGGCCGGCACGTTGCCGGTGAGCGCCGCGGGGTGCCCCGCGAGCGGCGGCATCTGCGAGCCGGTCGCGCCCATACCGCCCATCATGATCGGGAGCAGGTCGGTGTCGAGCTTCGTGCGCTGATCCCGGCTCAGCTTGTCCTCGCAGGCCTTCATGTCGCCGGCGCTGGCGACCTTGCCGAAGCACGACACCGCCTCGGCCTGCCAGTGGTCGTCGTTGCACCGCTGGGTCATCGCCGTCTTGAGCTGGTCCTGGATCTTGGGGATCGCCGCGAGCCTCGGTGAGCCGGCGGCAGCCTGCTTGGCGGCCGCGAGGTAGCGGTCGATGCCCTGCGCGATGGCCGCGCTGCAGTCGCTGCTCTTCTTGCTGCATCCCGCCGCACCCAGGAGCGCAGCGGACAGCGCGACGGGGAACGCAACCAACATGATCTTGTTCATGGGCAAACCTTTCGATGCAAACGCAAACAGCCCGCGCTGTCAGGCGCGAGCTGTCTGCACGTGGTGACGGATCGGGTTACTTGGCCGAACCCGAGCCAGCCGCCGCGGGGTCAGCCGAACCACCGGCCGCGGGAGCCGCCGTGTCCGAGCCGCCCGCCGGGGCCGTGCCACCCGCGGGGGCCGCCGTGTCCGAGCCGCCCGCCGGGGCCGCGCCACCCGCGGGAGCCGTTCCGCCGGCCGGCGGCGTGTTGGCGGTCATGATCTTGGTCATGCAGTCGCCCAGCCGCTTGCCGGCCTCGACGGCCTTGGGGTCCTCGGCCATCTTCTTGGCCGCCTCGGGATCCGACGGCGGCGGGTTGGCCTTGGCGTAGTCGGCGTTCTCCTTGTCGACGCACGCCTGGTCCTTGCAGGCGCACACGGCGTCCACGTGCTTCTCGAAAGCGGCCATGTCACCGCCGCCCTTCTTCTTGCAGCCAAACGAAGCGAGGGAAGCAGCAGCCAGGAATGCGATCGCGATCTTGTTCATCGGTATCTCCGTTGAAGTCTCGTTGTGTGGTTTCGGTTGTAAGGGCATCGGGCCGCTCGTGCAAAGCAAACGAATGTGATCTTTGATGAATCCGAGCTCGCATTCGTCGTCGGGTGGCGACAATCTCTTCCGGACAACGACAATTGTCCGCGCGCGGATGCATCACGTCGCCAGCACGCGACAATCTCGCCGGGCGCGACGCCGGCACTTGTCATCAACGCGCGACGATTCTCAGGCCGCGACGTCGCGCAGGAACCGCTCGTAGGCTGCGAAGTCGTAGGGCCGGCCGAGGAACTCGCGGACCAGATCGGCGGCATCGCGGGTGCCGCCCGGCACGAGCACCTTGTCGCGATACGCGTAGGTCACCGCGGTCGACATCAGGCCGCCCGACTCGAACGGGGTCAGGAGGTCCTTCGCGATCACCAGCGACCACTGGTACGTGTAGTACATCGCCGAGTAGCCGACGAGGTGGCCGAACGAAGTGTGGAACCGCGTGCCCGGCACGTAGCCGAACGGCGTGTAGCGCTTCTGCAGCCGCTGGACCTCGGCGAGCTGATCGAGGGTCTCGGGATCGGCGCGGTGGAACCCGAGCGAGATCGCGGCGTAGAAGATCTGCTGCACCGTCGCGGTGCCGAGCCCGAACTTGTCGGCGCGCCGCATCTTGTCGACCAGGCTCTTCGGGATCACCTCGCCGGTCTCGTGGTGCCGCGCGAACCGCGCCAGGGTCTCGTGGCTCCACGCCCACTCCTCGAACATCTGCGACGGCGCCTCGACGAAGTCCCACTCGGTCGCCACGCCGCTCTGGCTGATCCACCGCTGGTGGCCGCCGAGCACGTGGTGCATCAGGTGGCCGAACTCGTGGAACATGGTCACGACGTCGTCGTGCTCCATCAGCCCGGCGTTGGCCGGCCGACCGGTCGCCGGATCGCCGGGATCGGGCGCCGGGAAGTTGCACACCAGCACGCCCTCGGGGAGCTGGACGCCGCGCACGCCGTCCTTGAGCGGGAACTGGGCGGCATGCTTGTACTTGCCGTCGCGCGGGTGCATGTCGAGGTAGATCCGGCCGAGCCGGGCCCCGGCGCGCACCACGTCGTAGACCACGACGCTCGCGTGCCAGCGATCGGCGTCGCCGACCGGGGCGTACTCGAGCTCGAAGATCTCGGCGGTGATCCCGAGCAGCCCGGCGAGCACGCGGTCGTACGGGAAGTACTGCCGGACCTCGCTGGCGTCGACCTCGTAGCGCTGCTTCTTGACCAGGTTCTCGAGCCAGACCTTCTGCCAGTCGGCGACCTCGGTCGCGCCCGGGACCACGCTCGCGAGCTGGCGCAGCAGCTCCTTGTAGTCCTGCTCGGCCCTGGGCGCGGCGAGCTTCCACACCTTGTCGAGGAACTCGGCCGCCCGGGTCCCGCTGCCGATCATCTTGTCTGCCGTGATGTAGTCGGCCCAGTTGGCAAAGCCGAGCAGACGGGCCTTCTCGGCGCGCAGCTTCAGGATGTCGCGCAGCGTGGCCTCGTTGTGACCGTCGCCGCGGCTGCGGAACGCGACGTAGAGCTCGCGGCGCAGCCCGTCGTCGGCGGCGTAGGTCACGAACGGGTTGTAGTCCGGATAGTCGGTGGTGATCCGGATCTTGCCATCTGCGTCGGGCGGGTGCGCGGCGATGAAGTCGGCCGGCAGCCCGGCGAGCCGCGCCGGATCGGTGATCTCGATCGCCCGCACGTCCTCGGAGATGTTCTTCGAGAAGCTCTGGCCGAGCTTGGTCAGCTCCTCGTCGATCTGCTTGAGCCGGTCGCGGACCTCGGGCGGCTTGTCGACCCCGGCGCGCCGGTAGTCGCGCAGCGTGTGGGCGACGAACCGCTGGGTCGGCGCGTCGGCACTCGACACGTCGACCGCGGCGAGCGCGTCGTACATGTCGCGGTCGAGCCACAGATCGGAGTAGAACTGCGCGACCTCCTGCTCGCACTCGCGCGCCGCGTCGCGGATCACCTCGTCGGGGTGGACCTCCGACATCAGCCCGGCCAGCGCGTTGCTGGCGCTCGCCGCGGTCAGCAGCTGGTTGTAGCGCACCAGGGTCTCGTCGACCGTCCGCGGGGCGCTGGAGATCACCTCGGGACGCAGCGCCTGTGCGCGACGCAACCCCGCGAGGCACTGAGTAGTGAACCGCTCGACCTTCTTCACGTCGGTGACCGACTGTAACATCAGTTCGCGATGGATGAAGTCCCCCGGCTCGATGATGCGCTGCCCCTGGTCGCCAGCGATCCGGCCTGGCTCGCGGCCGCGCTGGGCGACCTCGACAGCGTCCACGCCGATCACCTGCACTGCGAGCGCAAGGCGGCGCAGTCGGCGCTGTCCTTGATCCGCAGCTACCCCGAGCGCGGCGATCTGGTCGCCGCGATGGCCCGGCTCGCCCACGACGAGACCCGCCATGTGATCCAGGTCGCCGCGCTGATGTCGCGGCGCGGCCAGATGGCGAGCTACGACCACGGCGACGACTACGCCGCGGCGCTGCGCCGCGAGATCCGCGTCCGCGAGCCGGACCGGCTGCTCGATCGCCTGCTGGTGTTCGCGATCATCGAGGGCCGGTCCGCCGAGCGGCTCGGCCTGCTCGCCGGCGCGCTCGACGAGCCCCGGGCGCGCGCGCTGTACGCCGACCTGGCGACCGCCGAGGTCCGCCACCGCGACACGTTCCTCGCCCTGGCGCGCGATGCGGCGCCCGCGGCGTGGCGGGCCCGCGCCGCCGAGCTCGCGGCGACCGAGGCCGGCATCCTCGCCGGCCGGGTCGCGACCGCGCGGATCCACTGAGCTCGGGCCGCCGCGGTCCACCCGCGCCCCACCGCGCGCACCGCGCACCGCGCACCGCGCTCCAGGAACCATCGAGTTCCTGGGTTTCCGGCGGGTTTCGCGCCGGCAACTTCGCCGCGGATACATTCCATATCCGGATTTCGATGTACTGCGAATTCGCAAACACGAAACAAGCAGCTAACAATTGGCCTTGTAGAGTGCTCGCCCATGTGGGCATTCTATCGAAACACGTTCCTGCGGATCCAGGTGCTGATCGCGATGGTGACGTGCGCCGTCCTCGTCGCCACCGGGTATCGCCTGCCGGCGGCCGCGGTGTTCCTCGCGGTCATGGAGCTCGGCGCCGTGGTCGGCGCGATGTGGGGCCGGCCGGCCCGGCGCTGGCTCGCGCTCGCCGTGCTCGCGGTCGGCTTCGTCGCCATCGCCGGCGCGGCCGCGCGCGCCGACGATGGACCCGCGCCGGACCCGACCGGCGCCTACCAGACCACGCCGACGGCGTACTCGGTGCCCGGCTACACCAAGCCCGACCCCGCCAAGGCCACGACCAAGGACCTCGCGGTCGCGGTCGATGCCGTCGCGCAGTCCGCGTCGCACGGCATCTTCTCGATCAACTTCGTCTGGGTGCTGATCGCCGGCTTCCTCGTCATGTTCATGCAGGCCGGATTCGCGCTGGTCGAGACTGGCCTGATCCGCGCCAAGAATGCCGCCCACACGATGTCGATGAACTTCATGGTCTATGCGCTCGGCATGTTTGGATTCTTCGTGTGCGGATTCGCATTCATGTGCGGCGGCCTCAACGGCACCGCGATCGGCGGTCCGGTCTCGCTCGGCGGCACGCCGACGCTGAACCACATGTTCACCGTCGGCCAGGCCGTCAATGGCGATCACGGATGGGGCCTGTTCGGCACGACCGGGTTCTTCCTGAGCGGGGGCGCGTATGACTCCAGCGTCATCGTGCTGTTCCTGTTCATGATGGTGTTCATGGACACCACCGCGACGATCGTCACCGGGGCGTGCGCCGAGCGCTGGAAGTTCAAGAGCTTCTTCGTCTACAGCATCCTGATCGGCGCGATCATCTATCCGATCTTCGGCGGCTGGGTCTGGGGCGGCGGCTGGCTGGCGCAGATCGGCTACCGGCTCGGGATCGGCCACGGCGCGGTCGACTACGCAGGTTCGGGAGTGGTCCACCTGCAGGGCGGCGCGCTCGCGCTGGTCACCGCGTACCTGATCGGCCCGCGCATCGGCAAGTACACCGCCGATGGCAAGGTCAAGCCGATCCTCGCCCACCACATCCCGATGGTGCAGCTCGGGACGTTCATCCTCGCGTTCGGCTGGTTCGGGTTCAACGCCGGCAGCTCGCTCGCGGGCGCCGACGGTCGGATCGGCATCGTCGCGGTCAACACGATGATCGCCGGCATGTCGGCGACGCTGTCCGGCGTGCTCTACATGTGGCGCAAGGTCGGCAAGCCCGATCCGACGATGATGTGCAACAGCATGCTCGCCGGGCTCGTGGCGATCACCGCGCCGTGTGCGTTCGTCACCCCGGTCGGCGCGTTCATCATCGGCGCGATCGCCGGTGTGCTCGTCATCGTCGCCGTGTTCTTCTTCGACCGGATCAAGATCGACGATCCGGTCGGCGCGATCAGCGTCCACGGCGTCAACGGACTGTGGGGCGTGCTCGCGGTCGGGTTGTTCGCCGACGGCAGCTACGGTCAGGGCTGGAACGGCGTCGGCGCGACCGAGTACCTCGGCACCACCGGCACGGCGCTCAAGGGCGTCACCGGGCTGTTCTACGGCGATCACACCCAGTTCCTCGCCCAGCTGTTCGAGGCCGGCGCCGCGATCGCCTGGAACGTGGTGATCGGCGGCGCGGCGTTCTGGCTGGTCGGCAAGCTGTTCGGCTCGAACCGCGTGCCGGCCGAGGTCGAGATCGCCGGGCTCGATGTCCCCGAGATGGGAGTTCCGGGATACCCCGAGTTCGTGCCGGCCACGGCGGTGTCCGACATCCCGGCGGCGGAGATCGCCGCGGCCAAGCAGGAGATCCCCCAGCTCGTCTCGTCGGTATCGACGGCGGCGTGAACCACCACGCGCTCGTGTCCGCGCTCGCCATCGCTCCGTTGCTGGGCTATCTGCTGGTCATCGCGGCGCTCCCGCTGGTGTTCGCGCGGTTCTGGGACGACAACCGCAACAAGCTGGTCGTCGCGCTCGCCGCCGCGGTCCCGGTCGCGATCTACCTGGTCGCGAGCTCGCCCGACGGCGCCGACCGCCTGATCGAGACCGCGCGCGAGTACGCCGCGTTCATGGCCCTGCTCGGCGCGCTGTTCGTGATCACCGCCGGGGTCTATCTGCGCGGCGACCTCCCCGGGACGCCGGCGGTCAACACCGCGATGCTCGCGGTGGGCACTGTGCTGGCGAGCGCGATCGGCACGACCGGCGCGTCTGCACTGCTGATCCGGCCGATGCTGCGCGCCAACGCCCACCGGGGCTACCGCCGCCACATCGTCGTGTTCTTCATCTTCCTGGTCTCCAACGGCGGCGGCCTGCTCACCCCGCTGGGCGATCCGCCGCTGTTCCTCGGGTTCCTGCGCGGCGTACCGTTCACCTGGACGCTTCACCTGGCCGCACCGTGGGCGATGGTGAGCACCGCGCTGCTCGTGATCTTTGCGCTCGTCGACCGCGCGATCTCCCGGCGGGACCCGCCGCCGCCGCCCCGGACCCGCGAGCCGCTCCGGATCGAGGGCGCCTGGAACCTGGTGTGGCTGATCGGGATCGTCGCCACCGTGGTCGCGGTCGGCAGCTACGGCCGAGGCTGGCCTGCCGCGCCGCTGGTCCAGATCGGCGCCATGGTTGGGTTCGCGGCGCTGTCGATCGCGACCACGCCGCGCCGGATCCACGACGCCAACCGGTTCAGCTGGGCGCCGATCCTCGAGGTCGCCGCGGTGTTCCTCGGGATCTTCGTCACGATGGTGCCGGCGCTCGCGTTCCTCCACGACCGCGGCGCGAGCCTGGGGATCACGCAGCCCTGGCAGCTGTTCTGGCTCTCGGGTGCGCTGTCGAGCGTGCTGGACAACGCCCCGACCTACCTCACGTTCGCATCGCTGGCGACCGGCGTGGTCAACGCGGGCGGCGGCCAGCTCTCGGTCCACGACCTCGGCGCACTGGCGGCCCATCCGACGGGGCGCGAGCTGCTCGCCGCGGTATCGTGCGGCTCGGTGTTCATGGGAGCGATGACCTACATCGGCAACGGCCCGAACTTCATGGTCAAGGCGATCGCCGAGCAGCACCACGTGCGAATGCCGAGCTTCTTCGGCTACACGCTGTGGTCGCTCGGGATCCTCGCGCCGGTGCTCGCCGCCGTGGCGGTCGTGGTGTTCTGGTGACCGAGGTCCTGGTCTGTCTCGAGGGCTCCGCGAGCACCGAGCGCGCCGCGGGGGTGGCGATCGAGCTCGCGCGCACGCTGCCCGCCACGCTCGTGGGCCTCGCGATCGTCGACGAACCCGACATCGTCGCCGGATCGCCGACCAGCATCGGCGGGGCGAGCTTCCGCAAGGACCGCAACGCGGCCCTGCTCGAGGACGCACACCAGCTCGCCCGCGGCTGGCTCGATGGCTTCGTCGCCCGCGGTCGGGCGGCCGGCGTCGCGGTCCGCGCGCTCGAGATCACGGGGAGCGCCGCCGAGATGATCCTGGCCGAGGTCCCCCGGCACGACCTCACCGTGCTCGGCCGTGACGTCAACTTCCGGTTCGAGACCCAGGACCGCGATCGCCACACCCGCGACCGGATCCTGCGGCGCGCCGGGAAGCCGGTCATCGTCGTGCCGGGGCAGCTCGCCGCCCCGGGTCCGGCGGTGATGATCGCCTACGACGGCAGCCCGGCCGCGATCCGCGCGCTGCACAGCTTCGCGGCGTCCGGCCTGGCCCGCCGCGGGGACGTCCACGTCGCCTCGGTCGACGATGACGGCGCCAACGCGTTCGAGACCGCGACCCGCGGCTGCGAGCTGCTCGCCCAGCGCGGGATCCGCGCCGTTCCCGAGAACGTGGTGTCGAGCGAGCCGACCGCGGCGGCGCTGCTGTCGCGCAGCGCCCGGATCGGCGCCGGGATGATCGTGCTCGGCGGCTACATCCCGTCGGCGCTCGCGCGGCTGGTGTGGGGCTCGGTCACCCACGAGATCGTGGAGCGCGCGGTCGTGCCGGTGTTCCTGCATTACTGATCACGTCGCATCGCCATTGCAATCGCGAGCATGCATCCACTCCCGGGGGCCATTCTCGCATCGTGACTTGCAATCACGAATGCCGCGCTCGTTCATTGATGTTTCTGATAGGTATCGACCAGGCAACATCGCGGCGCGATGCTCGACGGAAGGCGATGCGACAGCCCACACGGCCGCACCTGCCTCTTGATGAGGAATTGACGAAAATGATATTCGCCGGCAATCCGCACGAAATACGATGCTCGCCATGCTGCGAGTCATGACCAGCTCACACCCGACGCGCGTCCTGACCGTCCTGTTCTCCGCCGCCGCATCGACCGCGATCGCGTGGTCCGGTTCCGCTGCCGCGGATCCCGCCAAGACCAGCGTGGCGGCCGCGGCACCGGGAGACGCCGCCGCGCCTCATGCCCCGGCCGGCGACGACGGCGCGGCGACCGCCGCCACGGCCGCCGCTGAGCCCGCCGCGCCGGCCGCGCGCTATCCCCGCGCCGTGATCGCGCGGCCGCTGACCCTGCCCGAAGGCCTCGCCATGCTCGGCGCCGACGTCACCACGAACCACGATCTCAGCGCGATGGGCGGCGCACCGATCGTCGGCTACGGCATCACCGACGATCTCGAGATCCAGCTGCCCTACGCGTTCGCCGCGCGCGAGTTCGAGGCCAAGGGCAGCCTCAATCTCGACGTCGGCTACAAGCTGCTGCGCGGCGCGATCGACGGCAAGCTCGAGGCGATCGCGCGGGTGCGCGGCGGCTATAACCTGCTCACGCAGACCGCCAATCCGGTGATGCTCGGCGTCCATGTCCAGTACAACCTCACCGATACGTTCGCGATCATCTCGGGGTTCCCGGGCACCCAGCAGCTGAGCATCGCGGTGTCCGACGGAGGCGTGATGGGCGGATCGAAGCCGGTCGACTTCAGCGTGCCGATCAGCGCCGGGTACCAGGCGACGCCGACGCTGTACCTGCAGCTCGACACCCGGCTGGCGCGGTTCAACCTCAGCGGCTCGTCGAACGCGTTCGTGTTCGCCGACACCACGCCGGCGGCGCTGACCGCGGTCTACAACGTCGTCAACGCGCTCGACGTCCAGGCCTCGATCGCGACCGACCTGTCGAATGCGCCGGGCGACGCGCTGGCGTTCCTGATCGGCGCCCGGTACTACGCGGGCAAGCTGTGACCGCGGCCCCGGTCAGCTGCCGGGCTGGAGCTCGGACAGCGGCGGCATCCTGGCGAGCTCGCGCCAGCGCAGCGCGACCACGCCGACCACGATCACGGCCAGCGCGCCGCCCGCGACGATCGCCGGCATGGTGCCCAGGAGGTACGCCGCGGCCCCGGACTCGGTGGCGCCGAGCTCGTTCGACATGCCGATGAACACGTAGTGCACCGCGCTGACCCGGCCGCGGATCGCGTCGGGCACGACCATCTGCTCGAGCGTCAGCCGGATCACGACCGAGATGTTGTCGAGTGCGCCGCACAGCACGAGCAGCGCGAGCGACAGCGGGAACCAGGTCGACAGGCCGAAGCCGACCGTCGCGATCCCGAACAGCGCCACGACGATCAGCAGCACGCGACCCGGCCGCCGCCACGCCGGGATCCGGCCGCCGATCACCGCCATCGCCACCGCGCCCGCCGACTGCGCGGAGCGCAGCATGCCGTAACCGAACGCGTGGACATGGAGCACGTCGGTCGCCACCGCCGGGAGCAGCGCCGTGACCCCGGCGAACAGCACCGCGAACATGTCGAGCGTCAGCGCCGGCAGCAGCAGCGGCGACTGGAAGATGAAGCGCAGGCCGACCCGCCAGTCCTTGCGCGCGCTGGCGGCGGTGCCTTCGATCGCGCGCGCCCTGGGCAGCGAGCGATACAGCACCCCCGCCGCGAGCCCGGTGATCGCCAGCGCACCGTAGACCCACCGCGCATCGACGAACGTGAGCGCGACCCCGGCGAGCCCCGGCCCACCGATCGCGGCGAGCTCCTGCAGGCTCGCGCTGATCCGGTTGGTCCGGGTCAGCTGGTCGCGCGCGATGATCAGCGGCAGCAGCGAAGACACCGCCGGCGCGTGGATCACGGTCATGCAGCCCTGCGCGAACAGCAGGACGAAGTACAGCGCCAGGTGCCCGTGCAGCGCGCTGACCAGCGCGAGCCCCAGGCCGATCACGCCGGTGATCATGGCCGCCGCCGTCGCCAGCGCGCGCCGGTCGGACCGATCGACCAGCGTGCCCGCCGGCACGAACAGCAACACCACCGGCAGCACCTGCGCCAGCCCGACCGCGGCGAGCACCAGCTTGTTGTGGGTGCGCTCGTAGAGCTCCCACAGCACCGTGGCGTTGAGCACGGCGCGGCCGAACGTGTTGAGCGAGCGTGCCGCGACGAGCCGGAGGATCTTTTTCAGCTCGACATCGGGCACATCGGACACGGCGGTCGAATGCTACTGCAGACCGGATCGGTTCGGGGCCGTGAGGTACCCCGGGCTGCACAGCCGACATGTCGAACCGATCACGGCCCACCGGGCAAACCGCACAGAGCCCCCGGCCCGCTCGTCACGAGCGACCCACGGCGTCCCAGCTACGCTAGGATAACGCCGTGTCCACGATCGACGCTGGACGGCTGACCGCTCCAGGCACGCCAGCTTCCCCCGGCGCATCGCTCCAGGCAGTGATGGAGTCCGCGCGACGACTCGACGAGCTCAGCTGCGCGCGGGTCGTGGGCAACCTCGCCGAGGCGGTCCACACCGCCCAGAAATCCGGACAGCCGCTCGCGGCGCTGACCCCATCGGCGATCGTCGTGCAACCCGACGGCGGTGTCGCGTTCGCATTGGCCGCCACGCCTGGCTCCACGCCCGGGGCCGCGCCCGACCCCGCGCCCGGCCCGGCGTCGCCGCGCTACCTCGCGCCGGAGCGGCTCCGCGGCGGCCCCGGCGATCGCCGGAGTGACGTGTTCACGCTCGGTGTGCTGCTGTGGGAGGCGCTCGCGCACGAACCGCTGTTCCCCGGCGGCGACGATGCCGCGGTCCGCCGCGCCGTGCTCGAGGCGACGATCCGCCCGCCGAGCGAGCTCAACGCCAACGTGCCGGTCGAGCTCGACGCGATCTGCAAGCGCGCCCTCGCCCGCGATCCAGCCGACCGCTACCAGAGCGCCAAGGTGATGGCCGCCGACATCGACGCCGTGCTCGGCGACGCCGGCTACCCCGAGTCCAACGAGCAGATCGCGAAGTTCCTCGCGGCGATCGCGGCCCCGCCGGCCAAGCCGATGGCGGCCGTGGCCCCACGCCCGGCGATGCCGGCGATGACGCTGCCGCTCCCCGCGCTCGAGTCATCGACGGTCGCGCCGCCCCGGCCCGCGGGCCGCGCTCCCGCCGCGCCGCCGCCGCCGCCCGCCGCCGCGCCGCCGCCGCCCGCCGCCGCGCCGCCGCCGCGCCCCGTCCAGCCCGCGGCGATCGCGCAGCCCCGGCCCGCGGGCCCTCTCCCCGACGCGCCACCGCCGCAGCGGCTGCCGGCCGCGCTCGAGCCGCCTCCGGTGACCCACCCGCTGGCAGAGCCGCAGTCGAGTGCGGCGCCCCAGGCGCTCGGGGCGATGGCTCCGCTCGCCGCGTCGCATCCGTTGCCGACGCCGAAGCGCTCGGCACCCCTCGCCCAGCCGGCGCGCGCCACCGCGCCGACGTCCGTCGGCCAGCCGCTTGCCGGCGAGCCGCCGGAAACCCAGCCGGCGAGCCGGCCCGCGACCGTCCAGCCGCGCGCCGCCAGCCAGCCACCGGTCATCCAGCCACCCGCCATCGAGCCGCCGGACAGCCAGCGGCGAACCGAGCCACAGCTGCCGATCTCCGCCCGCGCTTCGGGCGACACCCTGCCGCCGCCGTTCCTGCCGCGCCAGGTAGTCCACACGGTGATCCTTGGCTCGGCGAGCTCGATGCGGCCGTCGGCGCAAGCCGCGCCGAGCAGTCCACCGGCACCGGCACCGGCTCGCGCCGCGAAGCCGGCGAAGACCGAGATCCTCGGCTCGCTGTCGTCCAGCGCCGACCGGCCGCCGCTGTCGGCGACGGCGTTGCTCGGATCGAACGCCATCGCGGATCCGACGCCGCCCAGCCGACCGGCGGAGCCTGCCGCGTCCGCAAGCCCGACGCCCGAGCCCGCCGCAACATCCGCTGCGGCCACGCCCGCGAGCGCGACGCCCGAGCCCGCCGTTGCATCTGCCGCCGCGGCACCCGCAAGCTCGACGCCCGAGCCCGCCGCAACATCCGCTGCGGTCGCGCCCGCGAGCTCCGCGCCCGAGCGCGCCGCTGCATCTGCCGCGGCTGCACCCGTCAGCTCGACGCCCGAGCAGGCCGCCGCATCCACCACGGCTGCGCCCGCGAGCTCGACCCCCGAGCGCTCCGCTGCATCTGCCGCCGCGCCCGCGAGCTCGACCCCAGAGCGCTCCGCTACGTCGGTCGCCCCGCCGGCGAGCTCGACAGCCGCCGCAGCATCCACCGCGACCGAACCCGTCAGCTCGACGCCCGAGCCCGCCGTTGCATCTGCTGCCGCGGCCGTACCCACGAGCTCGACGCCGGAGCCTGCCTCTGCATCTGCCGCCGCACCCGCAAGCTCGACGCCCCAGCGCTCCGGTGCACCCGCGAGCCCTGCGTCGCCGGCAGTCCTGACCACCGCCCCCGAGGCCTCGATCACATCGGACCCGGTCGCCCGCCCGTCGGGCCTGCGGGTACCCTCCGCGCTGCCGTCGTTTCCGCCTGCGCGAGGCGAGGCGGCTTCGTTCGCGCCCCCCGAGATGCCGCCACCGCTCGTGACGGCCAGCGCAGCGCCTCCGGCACGGGGAGCGGCTCAGTCTCTGCTTGCCCGGCCATCGATCGCGAACGCCGACACCGTCGAGACACCGCAGCTCCACGCGCCGCTCGCCGTCGAGCCGGCCACGGAGCTCGGCATGCCTCCGGGCATCACCGTGATGCCCAGCTCGCCGGCGGCGCCGCTTCGGACCGAAGACTCTCGCTTCGACGATGACGACGGCGGCGACTTCGGCCAGGAGCGCCACGTCGATCCGGCGGAGGTCGTCGCCCTGCACCGCGGCGAGCGCGGCAGCGGCGGCAAGGACGTGCTCGCCGGCTGGGGCTGGAGCACCGGCTCGATCCAGGCGATCTCCGACGAAGACGACTTCGCGGACGCCGCGCGCGCCAGCCGCAAACGGCTCGTGATCGCGATCGGCGGCGCGCTCGGCGTCCTGGGCATCCTCGCGATCGTGGCGTTCGCGTTCAGCGGCACGAAGCCGCCGGATCAGCCCGCACAGGTCGCGGCGAGGCCGTCGACGGCAGCGCCGGTCACGCCCGCCCAGCCCGCCATCGAGCCGTCCGCCGCACCCGCAGCGGCAGTCGCCGCCGACCCATCCGGCGACACGACGAAGACCGAGCCGCCGGCCGCCGCACCGCCGACCGGCGATCCCGCGACCACACCGCCGACGGGCGACCCCGCCACCGCACCACCGACGGGCGCAGCCGCACCGCCGACCGCCGGAACCGCAACCGCACCCGGAACCGCAACCGCAACCGCACCCGCACCCGCACCCGGAACCGCACCCGCGACCGGAACCGCACCCGCACCCGCAACCGCAACCGGTACCGCACCCGCACCCGCACCCGGTACCGCAGCCGCACCCGGCACCGCACCCGCAACCGCACCCGGCACCGCACCCGCAACCGGCACCGCACCCGCACCCGGCACCGCACCCGCACCCGCGCCGCCGACCGGCGCAACCGCACGTGCAGCCGCACCGCCGATCGGCGCAACTGCACCCGCCGGCGCACCGCCGAAAGGCGCATCTGCAATCACAGCACCAGCTCCCCAGCCTCCATCCTCGGGCACCACCGCCCGGTCGACCAGGCCACCCTCCGGCGCTCCGCCCGCAACCCCGGCGGCGACGCCGACCGGCCGCTCCGCGGAGCCCGCGAGAGCCGCCGCCGAACCACCGCGCACCAAGGCCGCCGAACCACCGCGCGCCAAGGCCGCCGAACCACCGCGCACCAAGGCTGCCGCACCGACCCGATCGCCATCCCGGGTCGCGACTGCCGAGCCGCCGAAGAAGCCCGAGGCCAAGAAGCCGGCCGAGCCGCGCGCGTCGGACAGGCCGACGAAGCGGCCGGCGTCGCCCGAGCGGATCACCCGGCCGACCACGCGGGCCCAGCCGGTCGATCCGTATGCCACGGCGCCCGACAAGCCGAGCTTCGATCCGGCAGCGGCCTACAAGACCGGCCTCCAGCAGTATGCGCGCGGTGATACCGCCGGAGCGCTCGCGACATTCCGCATGTCGCTGTCCAGCAATCCGACGTTCGCGCCCACCTGGCGCGGGCTCGGCGTGGTCTACGAGAAGCTCGGCAACAAGGGCCAGGCGCGCGCGGCGTTCAAGCGCTACCTGCAGCTCGCGCCCGGCGCCGGCGACGCCGATCAGATCCGCGACCGGATCGACCAGCTAGGTTCCGGGTCATGAGGCGGGGCCTCGTCGCCGCGCTCGCGATCGCCGTGCCCGGCCTCGCCGCGGCCGACGGGCACAAGCTGCTCGTGCTGCAGTCCGAGGCCGCGCGACGCCGCCCTGCGCAGCAAGATCGACGCGGCGATCACGCGGCTCGCCGCCGCGGCGGTGCCGCAGACCGCCGCCGGCGAGCTCACGTTCTCCAACGCCGCGACGGCGGTCGGCTGCAAGCCGGACACGCCGGCCTGCAAGGACGAGGGGCTCGGCATGCTCGGCGTCGACGAGATCGTGATCACCACTGTGACCCCGAAGCCCGGCGGCCTCGAGATCGCCGTCCACCGGGTCGTCAACGGCGGCGCGACGCGCGAGGCCACGATGCTGCTGCCGGCCGGCGCGCCCCCCGACCGGCTCGACGGCCTCGCGCCGGTGTTCGCCGAGCGGCCGGGAGACGCGCCGCCGCCGGTGATCCCGGCGCCCACCACCGTGACCGCGCCGACGAGGCCGGTGCCCGACACCGTACCGGCCGACCCGGCCGCCGGCGCTGCCCCGGCGCCGGTCGATCCGCCCGGCACGTCCGGCCGTCGCCTCGAGCTCGCCGGCATGGTCGGCAGCGCCACGATGGCGACGCTCGGCGTGGTGCTGTGGGCGGGTGCGAGCGGCGCGCAGGACGTCGCGTGCGGCTCGTCGCGCGCGTGCGACGTGAGCTGCGCGGCGGTGTCGGCGTGCGACAACCTCGCGTGCACGCCGAGCTGCACCGGGCCGCTGCGCGGCTGCGTGTCCACCGGCGCCGGCTGCACCACCTGCAAGTAGCGCTGTTTCAGATCCGTACCACCGGGCGAGCCGGCGCGGGCCCGGGCTCGCGTAGCTCGGGGCAGCTCAGGGCATCGGGCGGCGGTCGGCCTTCGCGGCCTTCCTCGCCTTCTTGTGCCGGTGGCTCTTGCGCGCGGCCTTCTTCTTGGTCTTGTTGACCTTGGCCTTGCGCGCCGAGGTCTTGACGACCTTCGCGCTGCTGGGCGCGGCGGCCGGCGGGTCCCCCGCGGCAGCGGCGGAGCCGGCGAGAATGGCGACGAGCGACAGCGAACGAACGAGCATGCGCAGCATGGATGTACCCCCTTGGTACGTCATTCATCATAGCCGCACAACATCTTCGCCGCGCGACCTACATCGGCGTTGTTTCACCCGCCGCGCCGACCGGGCGCGCGCGGCTCACGCGCGGCTCTCACGGAACAACGCGGTGAAATCGGGGCGGTTTGCCTCGAAACCTCGTCGATTTTCCTCACGGAGTGCTCCGGCCCTACATCGCGGGCATCGTGCGCCATGACGGCCGCGCGCCCTCACGGAACAACGCGCCGAGATCGCGTCGATTTGCGGCGAAAACGCGGAAAATTTCCTCACGGACGGTGCTTGGGTGCAGGGCCCACATCACCCGAGGTCCGCCCCCGCCGAGGTCTGCGCCCGGGATAGAGTGGCCGCGATGTTACGTGTCGCGCTCTGTACCCTGCTGGCGCTCGCCGCCTGTCACAAAGAATCCGATCCATCCCCGATGCGCCCGCGCGAAGGCGAGCTGCCGCCGCTGCCGCCGTCCTCCGGAACGCCGGTCGGCTACCTGGTCGACAACGCGAGCCAGCTCCAGCTGCGCGATGACCAGCTCGCCCAGCTCAAGGACATCGACGCCGTCCTGGCGCCGAAGGACGACGACATCGAGACCCAGCTGCGCCTGATCGAGAAGCCCGAGGACGATCCGCCGGCGGCTAAGGGCGCACCACCGGCGCGCCACAACCACGCGCCCGGCGCGCAGGTCAAGACCACCGGCGACGCCGCCAAGCTGCGCAGCACGCGCAGGTCGCAGGATCTCGAAGCGCTCCAGAAGGCGTTCGCGCTGCTCGACCCGACCCAGCAGGCCGCGGCGCGCAGGCTGCTCGAGGACCGCGGGATCTCGCCGCCGGGCGGCGACGCCAGGCCGGCCACGCCCGAGCCCGCCGACGGCGTCCCGCGCGAGCCGTAGGGCCGACGCCCGCGGTTTGTCGCCCCGGGGTTCGTGTGTAGAGTGCAGCGGTGCGCAAGACGACCCTGCTGCCCCTCGTGATCCTGGCCGCCGCGTGCGGCCAACCGTCCAAGCCGGCCGAGCCGGTGCCGGCACCCGAGCCGCCGCCCGAGAAGGTGGAGCGGCAGCCGCCGGCCGCGGATCCGGCGCTGATCACCGAGGCCCGGCAGTTCGTCGCCGACGCCGACAAGCTCGTCCGCAAGGTGACGGTCGACGCGTCGCTCGCGTCGTGGGCCAACGAGACCGATCTGACTCCCGAGCACGAGGCCGCGACGGCGAAGGCCAGCGAGATCGCCAGCGTCGAGGTCACCCGACTGGTCAAGGCCGCGCGCAAGTTCGATCCGATCCTGGCGCAGCTCGATCCCGACACCCGGCGGCAGCTGACCCTGCTCAAGTTCCAGGCCCAGCCGTCGCCCGACGATCCGAAGCAGGCCAAGGAGCTCGCCGAGCTCGCCGCCCGGATGGACTCCGAGTACGGCAAGGGCGTGTGCACGGTCACCGGTGGCAAGGAGACCTGCCGCGACATCGAGTACTGGTCCAAGCTGCTGCAGAAGGATCGCAAGCCCGACAAGCTGCTCGCCACGTGGAAGACCTGGCACGACGAGGTCGGCCACAAGGAGCGCGACCTGTTCGCCCGCTACGTCGAGCTCGCCAACGCAGGTGCGCGCGGCATCGGCTTCAAGGACGTCGCGTCGATCTGGCGATCGGGCTACGACATGCCCGAGGCCGAGTTCGCGGCCACGACCGACCGGCTGTGGGGCCAGGTCAAGCCGCTCTACGACCAGCTGCACTGCTACACCCGCCGCAAGCTCAACGCGACCTACGGCGACAAGGTCGTGCCGAAGACCGGGCTGATCCCGTCGCACCTGCTCGGCAACATGTGGGCGCAGTCGTGGGACTACCTCTATCCCGAGCTCGAGCCCTACAAGGGCGTCGCGCCGATCGACGTCACGCCGGTGCTCGCCCGGAGCTACGACGCGAAGAAGATGGTGAAGATGGGCGAGGCGTTCTACACCTCGCTCGGCATGGATCCGCTGCCGGCGTCGTTCTGGGCGCGGTCGCAGCTCACCAAGCCCGCCGGCAAGAACGTCGTGTGCCACGCCAGCGCGTGGGACGTCCAGTTCAACAACGACCTCCGGATCAAGATGTGTATCAACGTGAACCAGGAGGACCTGTGGACGATCCACCACGAGCTCGGCCACGACTACTACTTCCACTACTACTACCAGCTGCCGGTGCTGTATCAGAACGGCGCGAACGACGGCTTCCACGAGGCGATCGGTGACGCGATCCAGCTGTCGATGACGCCCGAGTACCTCAAGGAGAAGGGCCTGCTCGCCCGCGTGGTCAAGAACGACAAGGCGACGATCAACCAGCAGATGCAGACCGCGCTGGGCAAGATCGCGTTCCTGCCGTTCGGCCTGCTGGTCGACAAGTGGCGCTGGGACGTGTTCTCGGGCGAGGTCAAGCCCGAGCAGTACAACCAGCACTGGTGGGACCTGAAGAAGCAGTATCAGGGCGTCGCGCCGCCGGTGGAGCGCGCCGCCACGGACTTCGATCCCGGCGCCAAGTACCACGTCGCCGCGAACGTGCCGTACATGCGGTACTTCCTGGCCGCGGTGCTCCAGTTCCAGTTCCACAAGGCGCTGTGCGCCAAGGCCGGCCACCAGGGCCCGCTCTACGAATGCTCGATCTACGGCAACAAGGCCGCCGGCGCCGCCTACATGAAGATGCTGGCGCTCGGCGCGAGCAAGCCATGGCAGGACGCGCTGTTCGAGCTCACCGGCACCCGCGAGATGGACGCCTCGCCGATCCTCGAGTACTTCGCGCCGCTGCAGGGCTGGCTCGTCGAGCAGAACCAGGGCCAGGCCTGCGGCTGGTGAGTCGCGGCGAGGACTAGCGCGGCGCGGCGCGTCCAGGAACCTGGACGGAGGGCGCCGTTGGCGCGCGAGCGCCGTCGATCGGCAACCCGAGTGGTCGGGCCGCGAGACCCGAGAAGCGGCGGTGACCTGGCAAGCCGATCAGCCGGTCGGGCATCAACTCCGCAAGGTCATTGGACGCGCGGCCGCGGCGACTCGTGGCACATGCGCTGCACTGCCGGCGGGAAGCAATCCTCGCCGGAGAATCACCATGACCACCACGAAGCGCGTCGCTCTCGTCCTCGCTCTCGCCCTCGGCAGCCTCACCTCCGGCTGCAGCGCAGCCGACCCGTCCTCGATGGGGGACGATGGCGGGGGTGGGGGTGGCGGGGGTGGCGGCGGGGGCGGCAGCGATACCCCGCCCAGGCCGCTCGACGCGACCGGCACGTACACGATGCACAGCACGTTCGACCTCGCCACCAACATGCCCGGCACGGCCGGCACGGTGGTCAACACGATCATCGCGGCGACCGACGACCCGGATGACCCGACGCGCTGGATCGTCGAGCAGATCCTCCTCCAGCTGCCCGACGGCACGCTCAAGACCGCGCTCAACCTCGGCAAGGAGGCCGTGGTCGGCTTCCTCAACGACAAGCTGCTCGACCTCGCGCCCGACTTCCTGTCGACCATGGTCCAGGTCGGCAACGACTTCGGCGACATCGCCAAGCACTTCGGGCTCAACGAGACCCTGGTGCTGACCAGGACGGCGACCGGCTACACCGCGGTGCACACCGTGACCGGCGTCCACTACAAGCTCGGCAACCAGGAGGGCGACTTCGCGCTCACCAACTACCACGTGGCCAACGTCGTGGTGTCCAACGTCGGCGTCACGATGGACGAGACCGGCCAGCTGACGATCGCCGCGCACAGCGTGCCGCTGGCCTACGGCAAGCTGCTCAAGCTCGGGCTCGACGCCGCGATCATCCCGCTGATCGACTCGAACGCGCGCAACCTCAACGAGCTGCTCGCCCACAAGATCGACTGCACCAAGGTCGGCAACGCGATCGGCGAGAAGCTCGGCTTCGGCGCGACGACGTTCAAGACCGCGTGCACCACGGCGCTCGGCGCCGGCGCCAACTTCGTGTACACGCGGATCGACGCGATCGACAGCAGCGCGCTGCAGTTCTCGCTCAGCGGCGCGGCCCGCGGCGTCGACAAGAACAACGACCGGATGATCGACGCGATCCAGACCGGCGCGTGGTCAGGCACCCTGGCCTACGGCTCGTCCCCGACGCCGCTGGTGCCCGCGACGTTCTTCGGCGAGCGCAAGTAAGCTCGCTGCGATGGTTCCCGGGCTGGGTTTTTGTGCCCGCGGCCGCGGTCAGTACATCGAGCGGTCGGGCGCGGGGGCACCGGCGTGGCGCTCAAGCTCGGCATTGAGAAAGCCGCCGAACACCAGCGCGATCGTCGACAGGTAGAACCACAGGAGCACGACGACCACGCTGCCGAACGCGCCGTAGAACAGGGCGTAGTCGGAGACCCGCTCGACCCACTGCGACAGCCCCCACGACACCAGCACCAGCAGGAGCGTCGCGACCAGCGAGCCCGGCCACAGGTGGCGCTCGGTGCCGAGCGGGCGCGGCGACGGACCGAAGCGATACAGCAGCACCAGCGCCGCATAGAGGATCCCCATCAGCATCGGCCAGCGCAGCCACCGGACCAGCCCGAAGCCGCGCAGATGGACCAGCGCGATGATCCCCGGCAGCGCGACCACGACGCCGAACATCAGCATCAGGCCGACCAGGGTGACCAACGCCATCGCGATCGAGAGCAGGATCTGGTGGACCCCGCGGCGGCGCTCGCGGACCCGGTAGGCGCGGTTCAGCACCGAGATCAGCGCCCGCGCCGCGCCGCGCGCCGAGTACACCGCGACGAAGATGCTGGTCGCGACCGCGAACCCGAGCTCGCCGCTCGACCGCGTGGCCTGGCGCTCGAGCTGATCGCCGACGAACGTCACGACCTCGGACGGCAGCACGGTCTGCAGCCCGCGCAGGTGGCCGTGGATCTCGTGCGGATCGGCGACGAGGCCGTAGACCCCGACCACGGCGGCCAGCGTCGGCACGGTCGCCAGGATCGCGAACAGCGCGGTGCCGGCGGCCAGCACGGGCATCTCGCCGAGCAGCGCGTCGTGCGCCGCCCGCAGCCAGTGGGCCACCGGCGCATCGCTGGTCCGCACCCAGCCGACCCAGCTTCGAAAGCCTCTCACGCCGCGATCCTACGCCAGGTTCGCCCGGTCGCCGGGTTGACAGATCACCTCCGCCGGCACCAAAATGGTTGCATAACGGTTGCATAGTGGTGGCCCATGACCGCGCTGACCCTGAAGGACCTGCCCCCCAAGCTCCTCCGCTCCCTGCGGGCGGCGGCCAAGCACGACCGACGCAGCCTGACCCAGGAGGTCATTCACCTCCTCGATCTGGCGCTTCGCGATCGCGTCGAACGCCCCGCTCGGCCGGCCCACGATGTCGAGTCCCAGCTCGCCGCCTGGCGCAAGCTCGCGGGAAAATGGCAGTCGGAGGTCGATCCATCCGTGGAAGGCGAGCGGCTGATGGCGGCGCGCACGCCGGGCCGCAAGGTCGAGCTTTGAAGCTGCTCGACACCGACACCTGCATCGCGATCCTGCGCGGAAACCGGGTCGTCCTGCAGCGCCGCGCGGCGACGCCCGATGACGTCGTGACGACCTGGATCACCGCGGCAGAGCTGTTCTATGGCGCGGCCAAGTCCAGCGCGCCCGCGAACAATCGTGCGATCGTGACGGAGTTTCTCGCCACTCTCCCGGTGCTCGGACTCGATGAGCCCGCGGTCCAGATCTTCGGCGAGGCGAAGGCACTCCTCGAACGTCAGGGACAGCGACTCGACGATGCCGACCTGTTGATCGGCGCGATCGCGGTTGCCCGCCAGGCCACCGTGGTGACCGGGAACCAGCGCCACTACGCACGGATTCCGGGCGTCACCCTGGAGAACTGGATCCCGTCGTGACCCGCTCGCCGCTCCGCCGGTCACCGGCCGCGTCGGGTAGTCTCGCTCGGTGTGATCGACACGCACTGCCACCTCGACCTCGCCGCGTTCGACGCCGATCGCGATGCTGTCGTCGCGCGCGCGACCGCCGCGGGGGTCACGGGCATCCTCGTGCCGGCGATCCGGCCGCGGACCTGGGACGCCGTACGCGAGCTCGCCCGCCGCCACGCCGCCGCCGGGGTGCGCCACGCGCTCGGCATCCATCCCCAGATCGTGCCGGAGCTCCTGCCCGGCGAGCTCGCCGGCGACCTGACCGCGCGGCTCGCCGAGGCCGCGCACGACGCGGTGGCGATCGGCGAGTGCGGGCTCGACGGCGGCACCGGGGCCCGCGCGCTGCAGGAGCAGATCTTCCGCGCCCACGTCCGCGCCGCGCGCGACACCGGCAAGCCGCTCGTGGTCCACGTGCTGCGTGCCCACGACGCCGCGCCGCGGATCCTGCGCGACGATGGCCCGGTCACCGGCGTCCTCCACAGCTACTCGGGCGGCGCCGACCTGGTGGCCGTGTACCGCGACCTCGGCATGGCGTTCTCGTTCGCCGGCCCGGTGACGTACGGCAACGCGCGCCGGCCGATCGCCGCGGCGCGGGCGGTCTCCGACGCGCTGCTGCTCGCCGAGACCGACGCGCCGGACCAGTCACCGGAGCCCCACCGCGGCGGCCGCTCCGAGCCGGCGTACGTTGCCGACGTGATCGCCGGCCTCGCCGCCGCGCGCGGCGCCTCCGCCGCGGACCTCGCCGCGCTGACCACCGCGAACGCGCGGCGGATCTTCGCCAGCTGGTGACGGCAAGCCCTGCCGCGCGGCGGCCCTGCGTGGAACCCGGCGAGGAACGGATGGAGGTTGTTGGTCTCAATGCGCGGGTGACGTTTCAGTGACCCGCGCCCGGCGCCGCCGGCCGCTTACTTGGCCGCCGCCGCCGGCCGCAGGCCCTCGGCGACCATCGCGGCCTGCACCGCTGGGCGGGCGGCGACGCGGGCCTGGAACGCGAGCAGGTTGGGGAGCTCGGACAGGTCGAGCTTGAGGAAGTTGGCCCAGTTGGTCACCGTGAACAGGTAGGCATCGGCCACGGTGAACTGCTCGCCGAACAGGTACGGCCCCTTGGCGAGCTGCTTCTCGACCAGCTGGTAGCGCTTGCGCAGGTATTCCTCGCGCTCCTTGCGGACCTCCGGCAGCGTGGTCGGCCGGAACAGCGGGCTGTAGGTCTTGTGGATCTCGGAGTTGATGTAGCCGAGCATCTCCTGGACACGGTAGCGCTCGAGCGTTCCGGCGGCGGGGACGAGCCGGGCGTCGGGCTTCTGGTCGGCCAGGTACTGGACGATCGCGGGGCCCTCGGTGAGCAGCTCGCCGCTGTCGATCTGCAGCGCCGGCACGTAGCCCTTGGGGTTGATCGCCCAGTAGTCACCGCCGTCGGCGAGCTTCTTGGTCGAGGTGTCGACCTTGACGAGCGTGAGCGGGATCCCCGCCTCCTGGGCAACGATGTGGGGAGACAGCGAACAGGCTCCGGGAGAAAAGTAGAGTTTCATGACGGTTCTCTCTTGTTCGGCTCGATCGGTTGGACATCGACGACGTGCGGCCCTGGCCGCCGCGTCGTGGCGGACAACGTAGCGCGCGCGGCGGCGGTTGACACCGCCGTGGCATCCGTAACACTGGCGCGGTGACTCATCGCAGGTTCGATCGGACGGCCCGCCTGCTCGGCGACGCCGGCGTCGCGCGGCTGGCGAGCTCGACGGTGACGGTGTTCGGCGTCGGCGGGGTCGGCGCGTCGGCGGCCGAGGCGCTGGTCCGCAGCGGCGTCGGCCGCGTGATCTTGGTCGACTACGACCGGATCTGCGTCACCAACGTCAACCGCCAGCTCCACGCGCTCAAGGGCACGCTGGGCAAGCCCAAGGCGGCCGTCATGGCCGAGCGGCTGCGCCTGATCAACCCCGACGCCACGATCGAGGCCCGCGCCGAGTTCTACAGCGCCGAGACGTCGGCCCGGCTGCTCGTCCCCGAGCCCGACGTCGTGATCGACGCGATCGACCACATGGCAGCCAAGATGCACCTGATCGCGACCTGCCTGCGCGACCGGCTGCGCCTGGTATCGGCGATGGGCGCCGCGGCGCGGCTCGATCCGACCCAGGTCCGGATCGGCGACCTGTCGGAGACCCGGGTCGACCCGTTCGCCCGCGACCTGCGCAAGAACCTGCGTCGCAAGCACGCGATCGACTGCACCCGCACGGTCGGGGTCTGGGCCGTGTTCTCCGACGAGCCGCCGATCCCGCCGCAGGCGCTGGCCTACGACGACGGCGGGTTCCGCTGCGTGTGCCCGGGCGGCGACAACGGCGTCAACGACTGCGAGCACCGGAACCGCATCGAGGGCTCGGTCGCGTTCGTGCCGTCGGTGTTCGGCGCCGCCGCGGCCTCGCTCGCGATCAAGCTGCTGTGCGGCCTGCCGCTGCCCCGCCCGGCCCACACCGAGGCACCCCGCCCCCGCCGGCCGACCCGGCTGGCACCGGCCCCGAGCTGAGGCGCCTGAGCCGCGCACCGTCCCGCGGACACACTCCGGACCGATCGCCTGGCACATCGTTGCCGGCCGGCCGAGGCGCTGTGGTAAGGAATCGCCATGATCAGCAAGGGCCAGAAGATCCCCTCCGTCACCATCAAGCAGGTCACCGCCGAGGGCGTGTCCGACGTCGACACCGCGGCGCTGTTCGCGGGCAAGAAGGCGGTCATGTTCTCGCTGCCGGGCGCGTTCACGCCGACGTGCTCGCAGAAGCACCTGCCGGGCTACGTGCAGAAGCAGCCCGAGCTCAAGGCCGCCGGCGTCGACCTGATCGCGTGCCTGTCGGTCAACGACGCCTTCGTGATGAAGGCGTGGGCCGAGCAGCAGGACGCGCTCGGCAAGGTCGTCATGCTCGCCGACGGCAGCGCCGCGTTCACCAAGGCGCTCGGCATCGAGCTCGACCTGACCGGCCCGGGCATGGGCGTCCGCGCCGCGCGCGGCGTGTTCACGATCGAGGACGGCGTGGTGACCTCGGTCGAGATGGAGGCGCCCGGCAAGTTCGACGTCTCGAGCGCCGACGCGTGTCTGATCGGCCTCAAGAAGTGAGATCGCCCGTGCCGCCGGTTGGAAGCGCCCGCGCGGCACGCTAGCGTCCGGCGCGTGGCACCGCCGCTGTTTCACCGGATCCTGATCGCCAACCGCGGCGAGGTCGCCGTGCGCGTCGCGCGCGCCTGCGACCAGCTCGGCATCGTGCCGGTGTTCGCCGCCAGCGAGGCGGATCGCGACGCGCCGTACCTGCGTGGCCGCGAGGTCGTGGCGCTCGGCCCCGGCCGCGCCGCGCACAGCTACCTCGACGTGGAGCGCGTCGTCCAGGCCGCGGTGCAAGCGAGCTGCAGCGCGCTGCACCCGGGCTGGGGCTTCCTGTCGGAGAACCCGCTCCTGGCCACGCTGTGTGCCCAGCACGGCGTGACGTTCATCGGCCCACCGCCGCAGGTCACGGCGCTGATGGGCTCCAAGACCCGCGCCAAGGCGGCGATGCGCGCCGCCGGGCTCGACGTGATCCCCGGCAGCGAGGGCGTGCTGGCCTCGGCCGAGGACGCCCGGCGAGTCGCCGCGAGCGTCGGGTTCCCGGTGCTGTTCAAGGCCGAGAACGGCGGCGGCGGGCGCGGCATGCGGATCGCGCGCGGCGCGGCCGAGGTCGACACCGCCTACGCCGAGGCCCAGGCCGAGGCCCGCGCGGCGTTCGGCGGCGACCGCGTCTACCTCGAGAAGCTGGTCGAGGGTGGCCGCCACGTCGAGATCCAGATCTTCGCCGACCGCTACGGCCGCGCCGTGCACCTGGGCGAGCGCGACTGCACGGTGCAGCGCAACCACCAGAAGCTGATCGAGGAGAGCCCGTCGCCGGCGATCGGCGCCGACCTGCGCGCCCGGGTCTGCGCCGCCGCCGCGCGCGCCGCGGCCGCCGTCGGCTACGTCGGCGCCGGCACCATGGAGCTCCTGCTCGACGGCGACGTGCTCCGGTTCATGGAGATGAACTGCCGGCTGCAGGTCGAGCACACGGTCAGCGAGGTGCGCAGCGGCAAGGACCTGGTGATCGCCCAGATCGAGGTCGCGGCCGGCCGCCCGCTGGCCTGGCGCCAGGACGACATCGCGCTCACCGGCCACGCGATCGAGTGCCGGATCAACGCCGAGGACCCGGCGAACCAGTTCCAGCCCGCCCCGGGGACGATCACCGCGTGGCGACCGCCGGCCGGCGACGGCATCCGGGTCGACACCCACGTCTCGGCCGGCTACGTCGTGCCGCCGTTCTACGACTCGCTGCTCGCCAAGGTCATCGTCCGGGCGGACGGCCGCGACGCGGCGATCGACGGGATGATCGCGGCGCTGTCGGCGTTCGAGGTCGCCGGCGTGCCGACCACGATCCCGATGCACCTGGCGATCCTCGGCAGCCCGGCGTTCCGCACCGGCCGGTACGACACGCGATCGATCCCCGGCTGGCCGCCGCCCTGACCGCCGCGCCCCGTGCGAGAAAATCCGGGGACGTCAGCGCGCCTACCGGATTAACACCGCCGGCCACTGCCGCTGTACCCGGATCTGCCGCACGATGGGCTGGATCATGTCGCGTGGGTTCGCATACCGTCGGTGCGGGGTGGCGCGTGGCGGAACCTGATCGTTGTGCTGATCCTCGTCCTGACCGTGGTCCTGATCACGGGCAGGATCCCGACGGGCTTCCGGACCACCTCTCGAGGCGCCCGGAGTGCCGGCTCACCTGGGACTTTCCGACGGCGTGGCTGCTCGGGACCCAGCTGGTCGGGAGCCTGCTCGACATCCTGCTGTCGGGGTTGCTCAAGGTCGACCACCGCGACTGGATGGTTGCCAACACGATCGACCTGCGGCCGTGCGCGACCACCGATCACGCGCCCGGCGACGCGCCCGGCGACGCGCCCGGCGACGCATCCGGCGAGCCGTGCTGCTGGATCGACTTCCTCGCCGATACCGGCGACTCGGCGCGCCTGGTGTTCCAGCTCGCGTACCTGCTCCAACAGCCGGCGCTCGAGGTGTTCGAGCCGCTCGGCCCCGACGGCGTGCACCACGAACGCACGCTGGCGCAGCGGCTGCCGCGCGGCCGCGCCCTGATCATCGGCGGCGACACCGCGTACCCGATCGCGACGCGAGACCAGCTGGTCCAGCGCCTGCGCGCGCCGTTCGTGTGGGCGCGGCGCGCGCTCGGCGACCAGGCCGCGCCGCTCGAGCCCGCCGTCCAGCTGCTCGCGATCGCGGGCAACCACGACTACTACGGCGGCCTCGACGGCTACCAGCGGCAGTTCCGGCCGTCGACCGAGGCTCCGCGCAGCGGCCCGCGGCTCGATCTGCCGGGCTACGCGGTCGCGCAGCACGCTTCGTACTTCGCCGTCGATCTGCCGTGCGACTGGCAGCTGCTCGCGCTCGACATCGAGAAGCCGGCCCGCCCGGGCGAGCAGTCGCGGATGGACCCGCGCCAGCGCGACTACTTCTGCCGCGAGATCGGGAAATCGATCGAGGAGCCCGCGGGGCTCCCCGCCGTGCCGCCCGCCCGGCTGTCCGGGCCGGTCGACGAGTTATGGAAGCAGGTTGGCGAGCTCCGCGCCCGTGTCGACGCGCTCGCGGCCGCGCCCGGCGTGCAGGCGACGCCGCTCGACGACGTCACCCGGACCGTCGGCGAGCTCGCCGGTCAGGTCGCCCGGCTCGCGATTCCCCGGGGTGCGCCGGCGCGGCCGTACAAGAACCGCATCGTCATCACGTCGCGCCCGGCCGTCGTGTACCAGCACGTCACGGCCGCCGGCGGCGAGCTCGCCGACATCCTCGAGAAGCTCGGCCTGCCCGCCCCGTTCCGCGAGCCGCCCCTGGCCGACGACGCGCCGCGGCTGCTCGACGACGAGCTCCGGCTCGACCTCTCGGGCGACACGCACCTCTACGAGCGCTACTGGGGCAAGACCGTCGCCTGCGCCGCGGCGCCCGCTCTCGCGACCCGCGGGGCAGAACCGGCGGCCGACACGGCGGCGCAGACGGCGCGACATAACCGGCTCCCGCCGCCGCGCGAGACCTGGGACGGCCAGACGCGGCTCGGCAACGAGACCGAGAAGCGCGCTCGGGCCACCTCGCGCGCCAACTACGCATCGGTGGTGAGCGGCCTCGGCGGCGCGTTCCACCATCCCAGCCAGATCCGCTGCGGCACGATCACGCCGCAGTGCGCGTGGCCGCCGGCCGAGGACTCGGCGCGGGCGATCGGCGAGCGCCTGATCCGGCCGCGCAAGGTCCTCCAGGCCGGCGTCGCCGGGTTCTTCGGCATCGCCGTGTCGCTGCTGGGCTTCGCGACGGCGTGGACCGGCGGCCCCGACAACCTCCTCGACCTGCCGTTCTTCTGGCCGCGGTGTCCCGGCGCGTTGCCGACCCACCTCGTGCACCTCGCGGCCGTCGCGTCGTTCGCGGTGGCGATCGTCCTCATGATCGCCGCGGTCCCCGGCGCCGCGAAGCTCGCGCGCTGCCTGGCGCGACCGATCGGCGACGCCAACCCGGCCAGGGCGTGGAGCTGGAGCTGGGTGACCCACGCGATCACCCACCATCCGGCGGCGTTCTGGTGCCTGCGCTGGCTCGGCGGCAACCGCCGCGGCAGCTGGCGGCTGATGATCACCGCGCCCGCGTGGCTGCCGCTGATCGCCTTCGAGGTCGCCGCGATCTGGGCGCTGGGCCACTGCTCGTACTTCAGCGAGGCCGACGACGGCTATCTGGGCCTCTACGTCGTGATCTCGGTGATCGTGCTCGGCATGCTGGCCACCGCGATCTTCATCGGCGGCCGCGGCCGGTCGTTCGCGCGGATCCCGCTGGCGGTGTTCGCGCTCGCGATCGGCGCGCTCGTGGTCTGGACGCCGTACGGCTGGATGCGGCTGGTCTCGCAGTGCACGTGGAGCAGCCTCGGCGCGATCGGGCTGTTCGCGCTGTACACGCCGTTTCGCCGCTGGCTCCAGCGCAGCCGGCTGTTCGGCGCGAACGCCTGGGTCCGGCGCGGGGTCTCGATCGCGCTGTTCCTCGCGCTCGCGGCGTACTACGTGCTGGTGCCCGCCCGCGGCGTCCACGCCGTCGGGCCGCTGGCGCATCCCCTGATCGCCGGCGTGCTCGCGGTCGTGTTCGGCGCCTACTTCTCGTGCCTGTGGGTCGGCTGGTACTGCTTCGTCTGCCTGCAGTTCAACATCCACGGCAGCGAGGCCGGCGCCACCGCGCGCGTCGTCCAGTACGCCGAGTTCCTGCGGATCAAGCTGCGCGCGAACCAGGCCGAGGTGTTCGTGATCGCCGCCGAGGGCCCGCCGCCGGCCGAGCGCGCATGGTGGCAGTTCTGGAAGGCCGACACCGACGATCTGCCGATCCGCGCAAGGCTGGTCGATCACTTCGTGGTCGAGAAGCCTGCCGAGCCGCGGCGGCCATGACCTGCTGAATCGGTCGATCGGGCCGCGGATCTGTCGCCCGTGCGCACGTCATTTTTGCGTGAAGTCCCGAATCCCGAGAGATCCACAGGGCTTCGGCGTGTGGCGCGCGCGCACGGCGGCAAACGCCGAGTGGCCATCTCGCTCAGGTGATAGAGCCGTTAACTGCTGATCTCATTCGCGGATTCCATGCGAATACTGTCTTCAAGAGACACGCAGTCAGCAATCACCCACTCCCCGAACCTGCTCATTAACCTCTACTACCCTCCTGGAGAAATCCCATGTCGATCCGTTCCATGATGTTCGCGTTTGCCGTTGGTGCCGCCGGTCTGCTCGGCGCTGCCGGTTCCAGCCACGCCACGGGCGCCACCACCAACACCGGCGGCGGCGGCTTCACCTGCGTCAACAAGCTGTCGAT
>DASWRS010000453.1:0-9249 GCA_036403075.1 Kofleriaceae bacterium | reverse complement strand
CGGCTCTCCTCGATCGTCATCAGCTTCTTGCGCAGCGCCTGCTCGACGCTGTTGCGCAGCCGGCCGAGCAGGTCCGACGGCGAGTAATCGACGAACGCGAGCACCTCGCTGACGGTGTCGCCGGCCACGACCTCCTTGACGTCGTAGTCACCCTCGGGCGAGAGCTGGACGTGGACGGTGTTCGTGTCGCCGAACAGGTTGTGGAGGTCGCCGAGGATCTCCTGGTAGGCGCCGACCAGGAAGATCCCGAGGTAGTAGTCCTGGCCCTCGGTCTTGGGGTGGAGCTCGAGGACGTGCTTGACGTCGCGCAGATCGATGAACGAGTCGATCTTGCCGTCCGAGTCACAGGTGATGTCGGCGAGCGTGGCGCGCCGGGTCGGCTCCTCGTTGAGCCGGTGGATCGGACAGATCGGAAACAGCTGATCGACCGCCCACGCGTCGGGCACCGACTGGAACATCGAGAAGTTGCAGAAGTACGTATCGGACAGCGCCTTCTCGAGGCCCTCGAGCTCCTCGGGGACGTGATCGCGGTTGCGGACCAGCATCAGGACCTTCTCGCAGGTCCCCCAGAACAGGTTTTCGCACAGCACGCGGTGCTCGAGCGACAGGTGCCCGAGGTTGAACAGCTGGAGCACCTGGTCCTTGTACTCGACCGCGTCGTGGTAGCTCTCGAGCAGGTTCTTGGCGCTGACGCCCTGGTAGGTCTCCCACATGTTGGTGACCAGCGGCGGCGACGGCCGCGCGAGCTCCTTGGGGACGTTGGTGTTGAACTCGGTCACGCCGAGCACGTTGACCACGAGCACCGAGTGGTGCGCCGCGACCGCGCGGCCGGACTCGCTGACGATGTTGGGGTGCGGGACCTGGTCGGCGTCGCAGATCTCCTTGATCGCGTAGACCACGTCGTTGGCGTACTCCTGGATCGTGTAGTTCATCGACGACGCGAAGTTGGTCTGCGAGCCGTCGTAGTCGACGCCGAGGCCGCCGCCGACGTCGAGGTACGCCAGGCCCTTGGCGCCCATCTTGTACATCTCGACGAACAGCCGGCCGGCCTCGCGCAGCGCGTTCTTGACGCTCTTGATCGCCGAGATCTGCGAGCCGAGGTGGAAGTGGATCAGCTTGAGCACGTCGAGGTCGCCCCAGTCCTTGAGCTTGGCGACCGCGTCGACCATCTCGGCCGCGGTCAGCCCGAACTTGGAGAAATCGCCGCCGGACTGCTCCCAGCGCCCGGCACCGCGCGAGCTCAGCCGCGCCCGGATCCCGAGCAACGGCTTGATCCGGACCCGATCGCTGACCCGGTGGATGTTGTCGAGCTCGGTCGGCTTCTCGACCACGAGGATCACCGTCTTGCCCATCTTCGACGCCAGGAGCGCGGTCTCGATGTACTCCTCGTCCTTGTAGCCGTTGCAGATGATGATCGACTCGTCATCCTGGTGGATCGCCATGATCGCGAGCAGCTCGGGCTTGCTCCCGGCCTCGAGGCCGTAATGGTACGGCCGGCCGAACTCGATGATCTCCTCGACCACGGTGCGGTTCTGGTTGACCTTGATCGGGTACACGCCGCGGTACTGGCCGGTGTAGCCGTACTCGCGGATCGCGCCGTTGAACGCGCCGCACAGCAGCTCGATCCGGGCCCGCAGGATGTCGCTGAACCGGAGCAGGATCGGCAGCTGGATGCCGCGCGCGACCAGCTCGTCGATCAGCTCCTTCATGTCGATCGCGCCGGGCGTGCCGATCTGGAGGACGTTGACCGGCGGCGGCGTTCCGGTGGCATCGCCGTTCAGCCTGGGCGTGACGATCAGGTTGCCCTGATCGTTGACGCCGAAATAGCCGCAGCCCCACCGGGGGATGTTGTAGGTGTCGTTCGCGTCAGCGGCGGTCCACCGGCGCAATGGATCGTGGGCGATGAGTGCCTTGGCGCGGGCCATATTGCACCATGCACTTACGCACAATTCTCCGGCCGCGCAACGCAAAATCACCGGCGCTGGCGCGGCAAGTGCAGATCGGCCCGGCAGCTCAGGCGGCGAGCCACGGACGGCTGCGGCGCAGCGGACCGCGGCCCCGCGTGCGCTCGTCGAGGTCGTCGCCGCCGTCGATGCCTTCGACGTCGTCGAGGCACTCGGACGCGGTGCCGCGTGCGAGCCGGCGCGCCGGGCGCGTAGGCTCGGCAACGAGCGGCAGCGACACGATCGAGTGCGGCTCGGTGACGGGAACGTCGTCGGCGTACGACGTCCACGGCTCGGCGACGTCGCCGAACAGCCCGAGCATCGCGCGCTGGATCGCGCCGGGTCCGCCGACCCAGCCGTGGGCGATCGCGACGCGCTCGAGCGCCTCGATCAGGGCCGCGGCCGAGGCAAACCGCTGGCCGGGAGCGATCGCCAGCGCGGTGCGGATCACCTGCTCGAGGTCGCGCGGGTAGCCCGCGGCCAGCTCGCTCGGCGGCAGGTAGTCGCCGCGGACCACCGCGAGCATGCGGTCGAAGTCGGTCTTGCCGTGAAAGCACCGCACGCCGGTGGTGAGCTCGTAGAGCACCACGCCGAGCGCGAACACGTCGGAGCGCTGGTCGACCCGGTCGCCGAGGCACTGCTCGGGCGACATGTAGCTCGCCTTGCCGCGGACCACGCCGGGCGAGGTGTGGACCGAGGCGATCGTCGTGGTCGCGATCCCGAAGTCGACGACCTTCACCGCGCCGTCGTGGCCGACCATGATGTTGGACAAGGACACGTCGCGGTGGACCAGCTTGAGCGGCTTGCCGTCGGGGCCGCACCGGCGGTGCGCGTGGTCCAGGCCCGCGGCCGCGGCGCACACGATCGCCAGCGCGGCCTCGTGCGGCAGGAGCTTGCCGGCGCGCTGGGCGGCTGCGAGGACCTCGCGGAGGTCGGCGCCGTGGACGTACTCCATCGCGAGGTAGTGCTTGCCATCGACCACGTCGACCTCGAGCACCGAGGCGATGTTCTGGTGATTCAGCAGCGCGACCAGGCGCGCCTCGTCGAGGAACATCGCACACGCCTCGGGGTCGGCGGCCCGACTCCGGCCGAGCACCTTGACCGCGACGTGGCGCTCGAAGCCCCCCGGCCCCATGCGGCGGGCCAGGTAGATGTCGGCCATGCCACCCTGGCCGATCGGGCGGATCAGCTCGTAGCTGCCCAGTCGACTGGACAGGGTCAGCGCCGATCCCGCAGCGGTCATACCCATCCTACGATCGACGACGTGCGCCGGATTCCCACGTTCTGCAGCCGGCGCGATCCGGCCACTTGCGGGCAACTCCCGGCAGGGTCACGTGAGCGAAGTTACAGCTTGCGGCCACGGCCGGTTCGGATAGATTCGCCCGTTCCAGGATGGGCAATGAAGTCGCGAAGGGCAGCCCGGCGGCGGAGATCATCGCCGAGGAAGAACGCCTGTACGGCCAGGTCCAGGCCCGGGTGGCGCTCGGGGACGAGGACGATGGCCGGCCGCAGGTCGGCGCCGGCGATCTCGATGCCGACCTGATCTCGCTGCGCGACCAGATCGCCGAGGCCCGGGCCGAGGATCTGCCTCCGCTGATCGAGCAGATGACCCGGCTCGCGGCGCTGCGCGCGCGGCTCGGCGGCGGCCGGCAGCTGCCGGTCGACATCACCTCGCCGTACTTCGCGCATATCCGGCTGCGCGAGACCGGCAAGAGCAAGGACGTGCTGGTCGGCAAGCGCGGGTTCATCGATCGCCAGTCCAACGTCCAGATCGTCGACTGGCGCAACGCGCCGGTGTCCCGGATCTACTACCGCTACGAGGAAGGCGACGACTACGAGGAGGAGATCGCCGGGCGCCGGGTCGAGGGCGTGGTCGAGGTCCGCCGCAACATCTCGATCGCCCGCTCGGCGCTGCGCCGGATCGGCGCGCCGCAGGGCACGTTCCTGCGCGACTCGCGCGGCGGCTGGGTCCAGGCGGTCGGGCAGATCGCGCCGGTCCTGCACGGTGGGATGGGCAAGGCCGCCCGGCCGACCTCCGCCGGGGGCACCAAGGGCACGCTCGGGATCCACCACGGCGCGGCGCGCGCCGACAAGGCGCTGCCCGAGATCGCCGCGCTGATCGACAAGGAGCAGTTCGATCTGATCACCCAGCCGGGGAGCGGCATCGTCGTGATCCAGGGCGGCGCCGGCTCGGGCAAGACCACGGTGGCGCTGCACCGGATCGCGTACCTGAACTTCCAGGACGGCCGGCGGTTCCGGCCGAGCCACACGCTGTTCGTGGTCCCGTCGCAGGCGCTGGTCCGCTACGTCAGCGGCGTCCTGCCCTCGCTCGGCGTCTCGGGCGTGCCGGTGGTCACCTACACCGGCTGGGCGCGCTCGACCCGGATGCGCTGCCTGCCGGAGTCGCCGACCCGGTACAACACCGAGCCGCCCGAGCAGGTGTCGCGGCTCAAGAAGCACCCCGCGCTGCTCGCGATGCTCGAGCGCTGGGTGCTGCGCCAGGCCGCCCAGATCGGCGCCGAGATCGCCGAGCACGCGGCCCCGGCCAGCGCCGCGCTCGACGAGTGGAACCGGCTCGCGGGCAAGGCGCTGGTGCCGCGGCTGTCGGCGTTCGCGGCGTGGGCCAAGCGCGCCGAGCTCGAGGCCAGCCAGCGGGTCGCGCTCGAGGGCCTGGCCCGGCGCTGGAAGAAGCGCGCCGACGACTGCGTGCTCGACTGGGCCGAGCTCCTGACCGATCCGGTGACGCTGACCGAGGGCTTCGCCGAGGCCGGCGCCGACGTCAGGAAGTCGGAGATCGAGCGCCTGGTCGGCTGGCTGCGCCGCCAGCTCGCCCGGCCGCAGAAGGCGCCGGTCGACGAGGAGGGTAACCCCGTGCTCGACTCCGAGGGCCAGCCGCTCGGGATCGACGAGGACGACCCCGCCGGCCGGTTCGACGACGAGGACGATCCGATCCTCTTGCGCCTGGTCCAGCTCAAGCGCGGCGGCCTCCACCCGCCGTCCGGCGACGAGCTGATCTGGCAGCACGTCGCGATCGACGAGGCGCAGGACCGTTCGGCGCTCGAGATCAAGGTGCTGCTCGAGGCGGTGCACGCGCCCGACGGCGACCCGGGCAAGCGCTCGGTCACGATCGCCGGCGACACCGCACAGCGCCTGGTGTTCGACAATAACTTCTCGGGCTGGGCCGAGCTCCTGGCCCAGACCGGCCAGCCGGCGATCGTCCGGCCGCTGCGGCTGTCGTACCGCTCGACCGCCGAGGTCATGGTGCTCGCCCGCGAGATCCTCGGCCCCGAGCTCGCGCCCGACGAGCCGCTCGCCGCGCGGCCGGGCGAGCCGGTCGAGCTCCACGAGTTCGGCGATCTCGGCGAGGCGGTCGCGTTCCTGGGCGACGCGCTGCGTAACCTCATGGCGCGCGAGCCGACCGCGTCGTGCGCGGTGATCGCCCGCCACGCCGAGCAGGCCGACGCGTACTTCGAGGGCCTGCGGCGCGCCGAGGTGCCGGCGCTGCGCCGGGTCCGCCGCGACGAGTTCAACTTCCAGCCCGGGGTCGACGTCACCGACATCGCCCAGGTCAAGGGCCTCGAGTTCGACTACGTCGTCATGGTCGACGTCAACGCCGCGAGCTACCCCGACCAGCACTGGGCGCGCCACATGCTCCACATCGGGGTCACCCGCGCGGCCCACCAGCTCTGGCTGGTGTCGACCGGCGAGCCCAGCGTGCTGATCCCGGCTGCCTTGCGCGACGGCGGCCGCATGGGCGTTGCCTAGGGCCGCCGCCGGCGCCACGCCCGCTGGCGCTTGCGCTGGATGAAGCGCCACGCGTCGCGCCGCCGGTAGCAGGTCACGAGCGCGCCGTTGTCGCCGGCGACCAGGATCCAGTCCTCGGCGAGCCGGGCTTCGCGGGTCTCGCGGACCTCCGGCGGCAGCTCGTTCCGGACCAAGGTGATCTGCAAGGCGCCTGCTGCCCAGGTCTCGGTGCCCCACGCTCGCAGGAACAGCTCGACGCGGCGGGGAAGGGCTCGTTCGACGGCGCGGTCACAATAGTGGCGGGTGGCGTCGGTCGCGAACATGTGGCAGCTCCACTCAAGGACGGTGCCATCCGGCAACCTGCCGGCATCACTGGGCAGGACGTGCCGCGAGCGGATCCATCGCGAAGATCCTGCGCCTGGATCGCGGATTTTGCGCGCCGCTACCCGGGTAGGCTGGGTGGCATCCTACCCGGATGACGACCCAAGAAATCGTGACTGCCTATCTCCGCGCGATCGAGGCCCACGACACCGAGGCGGTGGACCGCCTGCTGCACCCCGAGGTCGAGCTGACCGAGCACCCCAACCGGGTGTCGCCCGCCGGCATGCGTGCCGACCTCGCCGGGATGCGCGCCGCGGGCGAGCGCGGCAGGAAGCTGATGGCGCGCGAGCGCTACGAGATCCGCCAGATGATCGTCGAGGGCAACCGCGCCGCCGTCCAGCTCACGTGGAGCGGCACGCTGGCGGTCGCCGCCGGGCCGATCCCGGCGGGCCACGTCATGCGCGCCGAGATCTGCAGCATCATCGAGCTCAAGGACGGCAAGGTCTGGCGCCAGGAGCAGTACGACTGTTTCCTGTGACCCGACCCGACCCGACCCGACCCGACCCGACCCGGTCAGGGCAGGTCGAGATCGGGTAGCGGGTAGTGGCCCTCGAAGATCGTGAGGACCACGACGACCTTCGCCTGGACGAGGTAGACGATCCGGTAGTTGCCGGCGATCGCCTCGCGAAGATCGTCGCGATCGATCTCGGGGACCTTGCGGCCAAGACCCGGCGACCGTGCGGCGAGCCGCGCACGGTCCTGGAGCTTCTGCAGCCAGGCGACCGCCGCCTGCGGGTTGTCCCGTGCGATGTAGTGGCCGATCCGGCGCAGATCGGCCTTGGCCTGGAGCGACAGCTTCCACCGCATGGGCGCAGCCTCGGTGGTCTCAGCGGGCCCGTGACCGCCGGGGCTTCTTGCCGCCCAGCTCGGTCATGAGCTCGGCCACGGCCTCGTCACCGTCATAGGTCCGGCCGGCCTCGACGTCGGACAGCCCGGCGGCCACGGCCTCGACGAACCGCGCCTGGTAGGACAGGCGATCGTACTCCCGGGGCGACATCACCACCGCGGCTGGCTTGCCATTGAGCGTGACGACCAGCGGACGCGGGCGCTGCGCGAGCCCGCGCACGACCTCGGACATGTTGGCCTTGAGCTCGGCGATCGGAATGATGTCCTCGGAGGTCTGAAACCCGCTCGAGCTCGCGCGGTACGGGCTGGCCTCGCCCTCCCGGGCCCGAACACCGTGAGCCTCGCGCATCCGCGAGGCATAGGGCTCGCTGGCCCGGGAACCGTAAACGGCCTTACCCATGACTCTTTATGGCCTGTATCCGGCCACAATGCAAGCATCGATCGCGTCAGCCGCGCGCCGCGACGATGCCGAGCCCGACCGCCGCGAGCGTGCCGTCGGTGATGCCGCGGCGCTCGGTGCTGTAGACGTGCTGGGCGACCGCAACGCCGCGCGCGTCGTGCGGCAGGTACCTGGTGAGGTAGCGGTAGAGGTAGGCGGCGCCGTGGACGTCGCGCAGGTCGAAGCGCTCGGCGATCGCGCGGCGCATCTCGACCCCGGTGTGGAGCGCCGGCTCGTGGTGGTGGGCGAGCCGCCAGCGGCCGAACAGGTCGCTGCCCGGCGGATCGACCCGCTCGCGCGGGAACAGCTCGGCCGCGGCGAGCAGCTCCTGGACGTCGTAGTACCAGCGCAGGGTCTCGATGCTGGGCGCGTCGAGGTCGAAGTCGTCGGCGACCAGCAGGCCGCCCGGCGCGAGCAGGCGGTGCGCGCGGTCGATCGCGGCCGGCAGCGGCGAGATGTGGTGCAGCGACGCGGTGAACACGACCGCGTCGAACGGGCCGGCCTCGAACTGCAGGAAGTCGCGCTCGACGAACGCGACGTTGGCCGCCGGTGACGGATCGGTCACGAGGCGATCGAGCGCGGTGACCCGGAAGCCCGCGGCGCCGAGCCGGCGCGCGACCTCGCCGCGGCCACAGCCGACCTCGAGGATGTGATGCCGGCCGCGCAGCACGTCGCCCAGGAAGCTGACGGTCTGACCGATCGCGAGCTGGTACGGGTTCACCCGCCCGATTGTGGCACGGCGGCGTCGGTGCCATCCTGCCCGCGTGCTGCGCCTTCGCCCGGCGACCGTCGATGACTTCGCGGAGCTCCTGCCCCGGACCCGCGCGCTCAACGCCCACGAGGGCATCGATCTCGAGCCGGCGGCGCTCGAGGCCGCGCTCGAGCGCCTGCTGCGCGATCCGGCGCTGGGCGGCGTCTGGCTGATCGAGCGCGACGCCGCGGCGATCGGCTACGCGATGGTCACGTTCGGCTACGACCTCGAGTTCGGCGGCCGCGACGCGTTCCTGACCGAGCTCTGGATCGATCCACCGGCGCGCGGCGGCGGCGCGGGCGGGGCGGCGCTCGCGCTGCTCGATCCCGAGCTGCGAGCCCGGGGCGTCCTGGCGCTGCACCTCCAGGTCCGCCCCGACAACCCGGCGCTCCGGCTCTACCAGCGCAGCGGCTTCGTGGCATCGCCGCGCGTGGTCATGACCCGCCGCCTGTGAGCCGACGATGACGCGGTTCGTCGTGGCGGTCACCGCGTCGCCGTGGCCCGCGTCGCCGTGGTACACGTCCGCCATGAACGACGCGATCGTCACCGCCCCGTCCGCTGTCAACGAGCCGGTCCTCGGGTATGCGCCGGGCAGCCCCGAGCGCGCCAAGCTCCAGGCCGCGCTCGCCGACATCGAGCGCGAGGTCATCGAGATCCCGTGCGTCGTCGGCGGCCAGCGCGTGCTGACCGGCAAGATCCGCGAGGTCGTGATGCCGCACCGCCACAAGCACGTGGTCGCGCGGTTCCATGCCGCGACCGAGGACGTCGCCGAGCGCGCGATCCTCGCCGCGCTCGACGCGCGCCGCGAGTGGAGCGCGATGCCGTGGGAAGCGCGGGCCGCGGTGCTGCTGCGCGCCGCCGAGCTGCTCGCGACCAGCTGGCGGTTCCGGATGAACGCCGCGACCATGCACGGCCAGTCCAAGACCGCGCACCAGGCCGAGATCGACGCGGCCTGCGAGCTCTGCGACTTCCTGCGCTTCAACGTCGCCTACATGACGCGCATCTACGCCGAGCAGCCGGAGTCGGGGCCGGGCACCTGGAACCGGATGGAGTACCGCCCGCTCGAGGGCTTCGTCCTGGCCGTGACCCCCTTCAACTTCACCTCCATCGCGGGCAACCTCCCCACCAGCGCGGCGCTGATGGGC
>DASWRS010000452.1:0-47167 GCA_036403075.1 Kofleriaceae bacterium | reverse complement strand
CACGTTCACATCCCCGGCAGCCGCTCGATCGACGTGGCGCAGCTTGACGACCGGATCGCCGTGACGACGCACCACGTGCGCGTCGTCGAGATCGATCCCGACACCGAGATCGTCACGATCGTCGCCGAGGACCCGGACGTCGGGAAGGCACTCCTCGAGCGTCCCGACTACCCCATCGCGCGCGTGTACACACGGACCGGGGCGCATGACACCTGGCACGGCGCCTTCGGCATCGCCGACACCCGGCGCGGGCGGCGGCTCTCCGTCGAGCTTCGCGGCGGGGAGGCCGAGCTCGAGGTCACGAGCATCGACGACCGCCCGCTGCGCGGCCACGTCGGGTTCTGGGTGCCGCGGACGATCGCGGTGGCGCCGGTCCGCGTGCGCGCGATCGACGGCGTGGCGCGCTGTCGAATCTCGCGGCGCTACCCGAACGACTTCACCGCCGGCGCCATCGTCGAGGACGAGGGGCTGCCGCTCGAGGCGATGGTCCCGGCGACCAGCCTGCTGGTGAACCTCGTCCGCGAGCGCGCGCTCGAGATCGACACGACGGGTCCGGTGTGGGACTGCGCGGTCCCTCCCGACGGACAGCGCGTCCTCGTGGCCTGCGATGACGGGCTGCTTCGGCTCCTGGCGCTGCGGTCGTCCGGGCGATTCCTGCCGTTCCGCCGGCACGAGGCCCGCGTGTTCGGGTGCGCGATCACGCCCGACGGCAAGCGCGTGGTCTCGGCATCCGCCGATCGCACGGTCCGGGTCTGGGACGTCGAGTCTCGCCGCTCACTGCTCGACTATCAGGGGCACCGCGATGACGTGTGCGCGTGCGCGGTCACCCCGGACGGTCGCCTCGTGGTCTCGGTCGGCGAGGACCGCGGCGTTCACGTCTGGGACATCGCCACCGGGAAGACACGGCACGTGATGGAAGGCCACACCGGCCGGATCTGCGACTGCGCCGTGACGTTCGATGGACGCCGGGTCGTGACCGCGTCGGCGGATGCCACGCTGCGCGTCTGGGAGCTCGAGACCGGCCGCGCCCTGCGGGTGCTCGAAGGCCACGCGGATCGGGTCAACGGCTGCTCGGTCACCGTCGACAACCGACGCGTCGTATCCGCGTCGTACGATCACACCCTCGGGCTCTGGGACCTCGAGTCCGGCCGCCTGATCGCGCGGCTCGAGGGCCATCGCGATCAGGTGCAGACCTGCAGGGTCTCTCCGGACGGTCGATGGATCGCGTCCGGGTCCGATGACGAGACCCTCCGGCTCTGGGAGATCGAGCACGCGGCGCTGCGCGCCACCGCGGAGCCTGCGCACAAGGGCTCGGTCCTCGGCTGCGCCTGGACTCCCGACAGCGTCCGGATCATCTCGGTCGGCGGCGACGGCGCCGTGAAGCTGTGGGCCGTCGAGGAAGGCGCGTTCTCAGGCAGCTGAGCCGAGCTTCTCGCGCAGCCCCGCGAGCCCCGTGAACGCGTCGCCGACGGCCCCAACCCCGGCGCCCCACAGCAACGCCGTGAGCGCGTCGCCCTCGACGCCCCAGGCGAGGTTGGGCAGCCACAGTGCCTTGATGCCGGACGCCAGCGCGACCGCGAGCACGGCGCCGGTGACCAGCCAGTCGGTGGCGCGGATCTGGGCGTCGATCGCGCGGACCTTCTGCGGCACGACCGGCGTGCCAGACGCGGCGGTCTCGCCCGGGATCCCGATCCACGGCACACCCTGCGCGTGGAAGCCCGCGGCGACCCTCGTGACGCCGCCCTGGGGCCTGGCCGCGACCTCGACCTCGGCAACGCGCGTGGCGTAGATCCTCGCGGCGCGATCGATGCCGGCGTCGCCGGCCTCGATCTCGGCGCTCAGCTCGTCGCCGATCGCACGGAGCCGGGCCGGGTCGCTCGCCGGGTGCTGGGTATCTGCGGCGTGCGCGCGCGCATGCGCGATCAGCGCTGTGATCGCTGCCTGGAAGTAGGCGCGCTGCCCGGCAGCGAACGCGTCGCGGCGCGCGGCCCACTCGCCCTCGGCGCCGGCGATGTCGAGCTGGTTCTGGACCGCGCTGATCACCTTCTGCCACTCACCCGCGGTGGCGCCCAGCGGGACGTCCTGGATCCGGGCCCGCAGGTCATCGACGGCGATCGCCAGGAACGTCGGGCGCAGCTCGTCGACCGCGGCGGCGCTCTGGGACAGCTCGTTCCGATCCAGCGCGCCCTGCGCGCGCGCCACCACCGGCCGCAGCGCGTTGAGCTTGTCGCGCACGCCGGCCTCGGCAGTGGCGGCCAGCGCGTCGATCGATCGCCGGAGCTCGGTCACGGCCGCGCGCAGCTTGGCTTGCCAGGCGCCCTCGATCCCGAGCCCGGCGATCTTGCGCCGCTGGTCATCGATGTCGGCGGCCTTGGCCGCGCCGGGATCGACGCGGACCACGGCGAGGGCCGCCTCGATCGCCTTGCGCGGCTCGACCTGCGTGTTGCCATCGAGCCGCGCCACGGTGCGCGCCGCCGCGATGATCTCGCCGAGCAGCTCGACGCGTGCAGCGAGCCGCTCCGCGGTGTCGAGCAGCGCGGCGCCATCGGCCTGCCACCCGACGTCGCGCCGGCGCTGGTCGAGCTCGGCGCCGAGCACCATCGCGGCGGCGACGTACGCGGGGTCGACGGCCTCGGCGCGCACGGCGTCCAGCCGCGGCGCGAGCGCGGCGAGCGTGCGCCGGACCTTCATGCGGTCCTTGCCGCCCTGGACGAAGCGCCGCACGCCGTACGCGCCGACGACGCCGAGCGCGATCCACAGCAGCGCCCGCGACCAGTGCTTGCGGCGGTACACCGTGACGTCGACCGCCCGGGGCGTGTGGCCGATGACCGGGACCTGGACGTCGACCTGGTAGACGCCGGGATCGTCGAGGCCGGCGAGGTCGAGCTGGATCGGCTTGACGTCGCCGGGGCCGACGCGGCCGACCGCCCGGATCTTGTCCGGCGCGATGCCGGCGGTGGCGATCTGCGATTCGCGGGTCGGCTTGTCGAGCTTGTCGACGCGCCGGGCAGCGACGACGCGCGGCGCGGCGAGCAGGAGCTCGTGCGTCCCGGTGTTGCGGAGCTCGACCTGGACCGAGGTCTCGGCCTCACCGTCCCAGGCGTCGTCGAGCGCGATGATCGCGCGGCCGTGCTCGACCAGCGACGCGTCGGTGACGCTCGGATCCTCGACCTTGATCGCCACCGGGACCACGCGCTGCACGTTGCCCTGGTAGAGCACGAGCTCGCCGTGGTAGTCGCCGACCTGCGAGAACGCCGCCGTGAGCCCGAGCTCGATGCTCTGGCCGGGCGCGAGCTTGCCGAGCTGCGCCGGCAGCCCGGCGCGCGTGTCCGAGCTGCGCGCCCCGCGCTCGGCCTCGAGCGGCTGAAAGTCGACCGCGAGGTCCTTGGCGTCCTTCTCGCCGCCGGCGCCCGCGACCACGACGCGCGCGGTGTAGCTCCACACCGCGGTACCGTCGGGCCGGATCTGGACACGGTCGGTGATCCCGGCCTTGCGCGCGTTCTGGATCTCGAACGGCAGGTCGTCGGCCGCGGCGGCCGCGGCCGTTGCGCACACCACCACTGCCAGCACGATGCCGCGGTGAGCCATCATCGTTCCCCCGCGCCGACTATATCAGCGCCGGCCGGGCGTCCGCGCGCGGTGCAGCGGCCACCACGGCCCCGCAGCCGGTCCCCCAGGCATGCTATAGGAGGCTCGTGCTGGAGACACTTGCCAAAGGATTTCGGGCCGCTCGCGAGCGGTTGACCGGCGTCGCCGAGCTCAGCGACGAGGTGATCGAGGACGCGCTGCGCGACGTCCGGCTGTCGCTGCTCGAGGGCGACGTCGAGTTCCGCGTGGTCAAGCGGTTCCTCGAGCGCGTCAAGGAAGCGGCACGCGGCAAGCAGATCGAGCTCCGCGCCAAGAGCAAGGAGTACGGCACCCGGACGATCACGCCCGACCAGGCGTTCATCGCGATCTGCCAGGACGAGCTGATCAAGATGATGGGCCCGGTCGAGACCGAGCTGCGCTGGGCCAAGAAGGGCGCGACCGGCATCATGGTCGTCGGCCTCCAGGGCTCGGGCAAGACCACCAGCGTCGGCAAGCTCGCGCGCTGGCTCGAGAAGACCCACAAGAAGAAGCCGATGCTGGTCGCGGCCGACATCTACCGGCCCGCCGCGATCGAGCAGCTCAGGACCCTCGGACGCCAGCTCGACATGCCGGTGTTCACGATCGAGGGCAAGGACCCGGTGACGATCTGCCGCGAGGCCGCCACCAAGGCGGCGCAGGACGGCTGCGACGTCATCATCTACGACACCGCCGGCCGGCTCGCGATCGACGAGCCGCTGATGCAAGAGCTCGAGGACATCGACAAGGCGGCGACGCCGTCGAACATCTTCCTCGTGCTCGACGCGATGACCGGCCAGGACGCGGTCAACGTCGCCGAGACCTTCAACCAGCGCCTCAACCTCGACGGCGTGATCATGACCAAGCTCGACGGCGACGCGCGCGGCGGCGCGGCGCTGTCGGTCAAGGAGATCACCGGCAAGCCGATCAAGTTCCTCGGCATGGGCGAGTCGCTCGACAAGCTCGAGGAGTTCCGGCCCGAGGGCCTGGCGTCGCGCATCCTCGGGATGGGCGACATCGTCGGCCTGGTCAAGGACTTCGAGCAGGTCGTCGATGCCGAGAAGGCGGAGGAAGACGCCCTCCGCATGCTCAAGGGCAAGTTCGACATGCAGGACTTCCTCGAGCAGATCAAGCTGATCCAGAAGATGGGTTCGCTCAAGGACCTGTTCGAGAAGCTGCCGTTCCTCAGCGGGTCGCTGCCCGAGGGCGTCAACCTCGACGATCGCGAGCTGACCAAGATCGAGGCGATGATCTCGTCGATGACCCGCGAGGAGCGCACCAACCCGCAGGTGTTCGTCGCCACGAGCTGGGAAGACTTCATGGCGACCTCGGGCCGCCAGGCCAAGCGCCGCCGCGCCGACTTCAACCCGAGCCGGGTCAAGCGGGTCTCCAAGGGCTCGGGCCGCACCGAGCAAGAGGTCAAGGAGCTGCTGCAGAAGTTCGCCCAGATGCGCCAGATGATGGTCCAGCTCGGCGCGTCGACCGGCCTCATGGGCAAGATCCCCGGCTTCAAGCAGTTCTCCCAGATGAAGAAGCTGGCCAACATGGACATCAACGCGCTGATGAGCGCCGGCGGCGGCCTGCCGCCCGGCCTCGGCGAAGCCGTCGGGATGCCCAACATGCCGGCGATGCCGGGCATCCCGACCGGCAACGTCCCCGGCCTGCCCAAGGGCTACACGCCGCCCGGCAGCAAGGCCGCGGTCGGCCAGCCCCGCGCCGGTGACAAGCAGAAGGCGCGCGACAAGCGCAAGGCCGAGAAGGCCGCGCGCAAGAAGAACCGGCGCTGACGCCGCCGTCGCCTCGTGCCATGGCGCGCACGGCCGACTTCGATCTCGCCGCCGAGCTTGCGCGGCCGAGCTTCACGCCGGGTGCGCGCGATGCGCCCGCGCTGGTCGAGCTCATCGTGCGCGGCGATGAGCCGGCTGCGGCGCGCGCCGCCGCCGCGATCGCCAGGCTCGGTGACGCCGGACGCGCCGCGATCACCGCGCGGCTCGATGCCGCCGACACCGCGACCGCCCGCCACCCTCGCACTGCCGCGGGCGCCATCGCGGACAGCGTGGCCGGCAGCGCCGCCGGAGCCAGCTTGGCCGGCAGCGCGGCCGATGCCGCGGACGACGGTGCGAAGGCGCGGCTCGTCGGTGCGCTCGGCCTGCTCGCGCGAACCGGCGACGCCGAGGCCCGTGCGCGGCTGATCGCGCAGGTCGGCGACCCCGCGGCGCGGGTGCGCAAGGCCGCCGCGGTCGCGCTCGGCAAGCTCGGCGGCGACGACGCGCGGCAGGCGCTGATCGCGCGCTGGGACCAGGGCGACGCCACGCCCGACGAGCGTCGTGCGCTGGCCGAGGCGCTCGGCAAGCTCGGCGGTGGAGATGCGCTCGGGCGGCTCAAGGCGCTCGACGCCGGCGACGACGCCGAGCTCGCCCGGCGCCGCGATCGCGCCGTGATCATGGCCGAGCGCACCGCCGGCCGCGGCGACGCATCCCGCATCCGGGACGACATTGCGCCGCCGGTGCCGCTCGCGATCCGCCTGGGCTGCCGGCCCGGCCTGGGCGCGCTGCTCGGCGACGAGCTGGCGGCGCTGGGCATTGCCTCGCGCCCGGTGGGCGATCGCGGCGCCGAGCTCGCATGGGCCCGGCCGCTCGCCTCGCTGTTCGCGTCTCGTCTGTGGGCCACGCTGGCGATCCCGTTCCCGCTCGCCGCCGGCGATCTCGCCGCGGCGATCACCCAGACGCTCACGGCGCCACCCCTGCTCGGCCTGCTCCGCGCATGGACCGAGGGAACCATCCGCTGGCGGCTCGGCTTCGCGCACGGCCACAAGCGCGCCGTGGTCTGGCGCGTGGCGCGCGACGTCACCGCCGCCGTGCCCGCGCTGGTCAACGACCCAACCGCGACGACCTGGGACGTGGTCGTCGACGACGAGACGCGGACTCTCGCCCTCGAGCCGCGGCGGCTCGACGATCCGCGGTTCGCCTACCGCGTTGCGGACATCCCGGCCGCGTCGCACCCGACCGTGGCGGCGGCCCTGGCCTGGCTCGGCGAGGCCCGCCCCGCCGACCGCGTCTGGGATCCGTTCTGCGGCTCCGGTCTCGAGCTGATCGAGCGCGCCCGGCGCGGCCCGCTGCGCTCGCTGCTCGGCACCGACCTCGATCCCGCCGCGCTCGACGCCGCGCGCGCCAACCTCGCCGCCGCCGGCCTCACCGCCGAGCTCGTCGCGGCCGACGCGCGCAGCCACGCCCCCGGCAAGGTCGATCTGATCCTCACCAACCCGCCGCTCGGCAGCCGGGTCCAGCTCGACGCGGCCGCGCTCCTCGTCGCCGCCCTGCCCAACCTCGCGCGCGGCCTCGCCCCACACGGCCGCCTGGTCTGGATCACGCCGTCACCGCGCCGGACCACTCCGGCCGCCGAGCAGCTCGGCCTGACGTGCACCCGCCGCCACCCCGTCGATCTCGGCGGCGTCCGCGGCCAGCTCGAGCGCTGGGACCGCCGCTGACCCGCGCCCACGTGGGCGCGAACCAGTACGCACGCGCGCAGCTCGGGCCGGCCGCAGCGGACCCACGCCCACGTGGGCGGACGTGCCCAACCCGCCAGGCCGCACCGGACCAGCGCCCACGTGGGCGCGAACCTCGGGCATGCGAGCTCGACGGCCCTCGGTGAGCCCGCGCCCACGTGGGCGCGAACCGGCGCGTGCATGCCGCTCGAGTGGCGGGCCCTGTGATCCGCTTTGCGGTAGGCTCGACGCGCCCACGTGGACGCGCCGACGGAGAACCATCCTGCTGCCGGTCCAGAGGCGCCGGCTGATCCCGTGGCACCTGCCGCCGAAAGCTCGCGGGCGGCAGCCGCGGCGGATTCGCCGCTCGGCGCGATCGACCCACCGCTGCCGGCAGCCGATCGGCGAACCACGGCCGCGGTCGAGCGACCGGTATCGATCGTCGGCTCGGCGCTCCGGGCCTGGCTTCGCCACCTCGTGCCGCTCACGCTGCTGTCCGCGATTGCGCTGTCGCCGCTGATCGCCCTCGCGCTCACGACGCGCGCGCCGGCGGATCTCGCCGGTGCCAAGGCAGCGGTGACGCGCGGCTGGACCCTGCTCGCGTTCGCCTGGCTCGCCCAGCTCATGCTGGTCGGCGGCGCCTCGGCGATCCTGGCCGCACCGCGCTCACAGCTCCGCGCGCTGGGCGCCGGCGTCGTCCAGCTGGTGCGCGCCATCGTGCCGTGCCTGATCGCGGCGGCCGCGATCGCGATCGGCAGCCTCGCGCTCGTGGTCCCCGGCCTGGTGCTGCTGGTGCTGCTCTCGCTGACCGGCGCGAGCCGCGAGCGTGGGCTGCCCGCGCCGTTGCTCGACAGCATCTCGGCCGCGCGCCGGCAGCTCCCGGCCGTGATCCTCGCGGTCGCTGCGCTGTTCGCGATCGACGCGCTGATCGGCGTCATGGCGCATCACGCGTTCATCGCCGCGCTGCCGCCGAAGCCGACCCCCGCGCAGCTCGCAGGCGCTCGCGACTTCGTCCGCGCGATCGTCATCGCCCTCGTGGTCCTGTCGCCGCTGCCGGCCACCGTGCTGGCCGCGCTCCGAGCGCGCCTCGAGCCACGACCCACGTCAACGCAAGCGGAAGGCGATGGGAGCCACGGCGAGCGGTAGCATCCGCGCGCCGGCGCGGTCAGGGCAGCCAGCGCGCGAGCACGGCGCGCACGCCGGCTGCATCCTGGGCGATCTCGACGCGCGGATCGTCGACCGGCGTGGCGCGGCGGCCAAACCAGATGGCGCGCCAGCCCGCGCCCAGCGCCCCGGCGATGTCAGCCGGCCAGGAGTCGCCGATGTGGATGCCCGGCCGGGTGGCGCCGAGCACCGCGAGCGCGTGGTCGAAGATCCGGCGATCCGGCTTCTCGATCCCGACGCGCCCCGAGTCGATGACGGCGGCGAACGCGTCGGCGATCCCGATCTCGGCGAGGAGCTCGGCCAGCCCGCCCTCGGAATTCGACAGCACGGCGACCCGCACCCCGCGCGCCGACAGCTCGCGCGCCAGCGCCACCATGCCCGGGACCTCGGCGCGCCACAAGTTGGCACGCGGCTGCTCGTCCCAGAGCCAGTCGACCAGCGCACCGACCCGCTCGGCGGAGACCCCGGCGCCGCCGAGCAGCGCCGCCATGAACTCCCGCCAGGGGTGGCCACCGGCGGGATCGACCTGCGCGTCGTAGCGCCGCCAGGCGGTGGGAGCTGCCGCCGCGAGCGCCGCGCGCTCGACGACGATCCCGCGCTCGGCGAGCCGGCGCGCCAGGAAGCCCAGATCGAGGTCGATCACGGTCTGGCCTGCGTCGAAGGTGACAACGGGAGGTTCGATGGGGGGGCTTCCGGTGGCGGGTTGCAATGAGGGTATACTGGCTCGATGGCTGATGGGCAGTCTGCCTCCATGCCGGTCCCCGGAGCCGTGATCATCTGGAGCGGTGCGGCGCCGACCATCCAGGCCTTCCGCGTGCCCTCGAGCGGCTTGGTCCTCGGCCGCGAGCTGCTCGACGGCACCAGCGACGACCGGATCAGCCGCCAGCACGCTCGGGTCGGGTGGCGCGACCGGCGGTTCGTCGTCACCGACCTCGGCAGCCGCAACGGCACCTACATCGGCGGCAACGCCCTCGTCGATCGCGAGGTCACCGTCACGGCGCCCTCGGTCGTGCGCACCGGCCGGACCGTGTCGGTGCTGCTCGACGACATCCAGCGGTTCGAGAACGCGTCGATCTCGAGCCCGATCTCGAGCCCGATCTCGAGCACGCACGACGTGATCGTCGGACCGAGCACCGCGCCGCTGTGGCGGACCGTGGAGGCCGCCGCGCAGGCCGGCGATAACCTGCTGATCCTCGGCGAGCCCGGCACCGGCAAGGGCCGGATGGCGCGGGGCTACGCCCGGGCGCGCAACCGCAAGGAGGCCGTGTTCAACCCCACCGTCCAGGCGGTGCCGCTCGAGCGCGTCGTCAACCCGGCGACCGAGACCTTGATCCTCGAGCAGGTCGGCAAGATCAGCGCCGCCGACCTCGCGACGCTCGCCCGGCTGATCGAGCGGCCCGACCTGCGGTTCGTGACCACCGCGGTGACCCAGCTCGAGCACCTCGGCCTCGCCCGCGAGCTCGCCGCCGCGCTGTCGTCCCGGACGATCATGGTGCCGCCGCTGCGCGACCGCCCCGACGAGATGGCGTTCCTGGTCAACGACGCGGTGCACGGCGCCGAGCCCGGGCTGCAGATCCACTCGACGCTGATCGAGGTCTGCCTGCTGCGGCCGTGGCCCGGCAACGCGCGCGAGCTCGTCGCCGAGGTCGGCCGCACCGCGCACACCGTGGCCGCGCAGGGCAAGAACAACATCCGCGGCGAGGATCTCGACAACGACGCCGGCCACCTGATGGTCGGCGCCCCGACCGTCAACGCGGCGGCGCAGGCGACGTCTCCGAGCAAGCCGCGCCGCAAGCGCAACTCGTCCCGGCCTCACGACGACTAGCGCGGTCGCTCGTGATCGCTCAGTGGTCGTGGTGGTGGGCCGCGCCCGCGTCGGGCCGCACCGCGTCGATCCGCGCCGAGTCGTGGGCGAGCTGGCACTGGTGGATCTCGATCGTGAGGTGCGCGATCTCGAGCGCCGACAGCACCGCGCCACGGTAGTAGGTGACCTCGCGCGGCCGCGCCGTCACCACCGACACGATGCAGCTGCGCCGGCCCGGGCCGAGCTCCCAGACGTGGAGGTCGGCGACCCGGACGTCGTCGATCGCCTCGAGCCGCTCGCGCACGACCTGCTCGTGGCGCGGCGAGGACACGACATCGAGCAGCTGCCGGCTCGCCTGCCGGCACAGGCTGACCGCCCACCACACGATGACGGCGCCGCCGATCAGCCCCATCATGCCGTCGAGGTACCACATGCCCGCGTACCAGCCGAGCGCCAGGGCACCGACGGCGGCCAGCGACGTCAACGCATCGGCGAAGATGTGGATGTACGCGGCGCGCAGGTTGAAGTCGAGCGTGCCCGGCTTGGGCTTGTCGGGCTCGTCGGCGTGGTCGTGCCCGGCGTGGTCGTCGCCATCGTGGGCATGCCCGTGGCCGTGCCCGTGCCCGTGCCCATGGCCGTGGCCGTGCCCGTAGTGGTGTCCGCGGCTGAGCAGCACCGTCGACACGATGTTGACCACGAACCCCAGCGCCGCCACCGGCAGCGCGTCGGCGTAGTCGGGCTTCTCGCCGCTGACCAGGTGCTCGGCGCCCTCGAACCCCATCAGGATCGCGACCACCGCGAGCAGCACGCCGCTGGTGTAGCCGGCCAGCGCGTAGATCTTGCCGGTGCCGAAGCTGAACGTGTCGTTCCCGGCCCGGGTGCGGGCGTACCAGTACGCGACCAGGGTCAGCCCGAGCGCCCCGACGTGCGTGCCCATGTGCCAGCCGTCGGCCTTGAGCGCGATCGAGTTGGTCCGCCAGCCGACGTACAGCTCGCCGACCATCATCAGCGCGGTGATCCCGACCACCCACCACGTCCGGACCTCGCCGACACGGTTGTGCTCGCGCTCGTCCTCGTGGTGGACGTGCTCGGACAGATCGTGTGCTTCCATCCCGGCGGCAGTGTAGCCCGGAAACCCGACCCGCCCTATGATCACGGCCGTGCCCAGGCACCCGGTCACGATGGCGATTCGCGCGCTGCGCGCCGCTGGCGTCGGGTTTGTCCCGCACCTCTATGCCTGGGAGCCGCGCGGCGGGACCCGCGCCTCGAGCGAGGCGCTCGGCATCCCCGAGCACAGCGTGATCAAGACCCTGATCTTCGAGACCGAACGCGGCGAGCCGCTGTGCATCCTCATGCACGGCGACCGGGAGGTCTCCGCCAAGCAGCTCGCGCGCGTGATCGGAACCAAGGCTGTGGCCCCGTGCGCCCCCGAGGTCGCCGACCGACACTCGGGCTACCAGGTCGGGGGCACTTCGCCCTTCGGGTTGCGGCGCGCGATGCCCGTGTACATGCAGTCGACCATCCTCGAGCTGCCTCGGATCTACATCAACGGCGGTGCGCGCGGCTTCCTCGTCGAGCTCGACCCGCGCGATGCCGAGCGCGTGCTGGCGCCGTCCCTGGTCGACGTCGCGGTGGGCTAGATTCGCGGTTGCTTCCCGGACATGGTTGAATCACCCTCGTTGCCACCGCGATGACCGCCGCTTCCCTGTCCGCTCGTCGTGACCCGCCGCCGCCGATCGCGGGCGACGGCGGTGCCGACCGTCCGGCCGGGGACGAGCCCGGTGCGCCGGCGGACCACGACGCCTCGGAGGCGCCCCGCAAGCGGCGCGGCCGGCTGCTGATCATCGACGACGAGGTGGTATTCTCGGGCTCGCTGCGCCGGCTGTTCTCGAACGAGCACGACGTCACCGTGGTCAATCGCGGCCGCGAGGCGCTCGACCAGCTGCGCGCCGGCGAGCGTTATGACGCGATCCTCTGTGACCTCGTGATGCCCGAGGTCTCGGGGATCGATCTGTATACCGAGCTCCAGCAGATCGCCCCGGAGCAGGCCGGGTGTATGGTCTTCCTCACAGGCGGCTCGTTCTCCGATAGGTCACAGCAGTTCCTCGACGGGATCGCCAATCCCTGGTTCGAGAAGCCGTGTAACCTGGAACAGCTCAGGACGGCTATCCGCGAGGTCGTTGTGCGCGGCGGTAGGTAGCTGCACCCGGAATTAATTTAGAGATCGGTGGTACGCGATTGGCGGTATAAGCCATCTAGGTGTCCCGCATACCGTCCACAGGCCCGCGCCAGGCTACCGGTACCGGGTCGCTCCGCATGCTCGTCGTCGACGACGATCGCATGCAGCTGCGTGCGATCGAGCGCGTCTTGCGCGACCAGCACGAGGTCGATCTCACGGTCGCGGACAACGCGATCGACGCGATGATCGCCGTCGGGGCGCTCAAGCCCGACCTGGTGGTCATGGACATCCTGATGCCGGGGCTCGACGGGATCGAGGCCTGCCGCCGGATCAAGAGCAATCCGGCGACCTGCGACACCCAGATCGTGCTCGCGAGCGCGATGATGACTCCCGAGCTCGAACACGCGGCGCGTCATGCCGGGGCACGGCGCGCCGTGTCCAAGCCGGTGGATCTCGTGGAGCTGCTCGGCTCGGCGGCCGCGCGCTCGGCGCCCAGCGAGCTCGCGGAGCCGAGCCCGAGCCCGACGATCCGGGGCGCCGACCTGCTGGTCGAGATCCTCGCCGAGGCCGGGGTCGAGGTCGTGTTCGGCCTGCCCGGCGGCGCGATCTCGCCGGTGCACGACGCCCTGCTCGACAGCAAGATGCGCGTCGTGACCACGCGCCACGAGAACGGGGCGATGTTCGCCGCGGCCGGCTACGCCCGCGCGACCGGCAAGATCGCCGTCGTCGCCGTGACCTCCGGCCCGGGCGTGCTCAACGCGCTGACCGGCCTGACCTCGGCACTCTGCGACGGTCTGCCCGTGCTGCTGCTGGTCGGCGAGGTCCCGCGCAGCGGCCAGGGCAAGGGCGTGCTCCAGGACGGCTCGGCGCACGGCCTCCAGATCGTCGAGATGGCGCGCTACGTCACCAAGCTCGCGGCGGAGGTGCCCAGGCCGAGCGCCCTGCCCCATCTGCTGCGCCGCGCGCTCGTGACGATGCAATCGGGTCGGCCGGGCCCGGCGTTACTGACCCTGCCGATGGACGTGACGATGGCCCAGATCGCGCGCCCACGCGCGGCGGGCATACTGACCATGTCCAACACGATCGCGCCCGAGCAGCTCGACGAGATCGCCGACCTGCTGCGCGATGCCCAGCGCCCGCTGCTGCTCGCCGGGCACGGCGTGCGCGGCAACGGTGCGCCGCAGCTGCTGCGCGTCGTGGCCGAGCGCCTCGCGGTTCCGGTGGCCACGACGCCCAAGGGCAAGGGCACGTTCTCCGAGGCCCACCCGCTCGCGCTCGGCGTGCTCGGCCTCGGCGGCCATCGCTCGGCGCAGCGCTACCTCGAGGCCGGCGTCGACGTCGTGATCGCGATCGGGACCAGCCTGGGGGACCTGTCGACCAACGGCTTTGCCCCGCAGCTGCAGGCGACCCGCGCGCTGGTCCACGTCGACGTCGACGCGCGCCAGATCGGCCGGAGCTACTCGCCGACTCACGCGATCGTCGCGACCGCGGCCGAGTTCCTCGGCGGGCTGTCCGAGCGCCTCGCGCTGGCCACCGATCACGCGGTCACGCTGCGCGCGCTGCCCGGCGGGGTCGAGCGCCAGGTGTTGCCGTCGTCGCGGCGCGCCGACCGGATCGCCCCGCAGGACGCGCTCGCCGAGCTCCAGGAGATCCTGCCGCGCGACACGATCTATTCGATCGACTCCGGCGAGCACTTCCTGTTCGCCGCGCACTACCTCGAGACCCACCTGCCCGACGCGTTCGTCGCGATGACCGGGCTCGGCTCGATGGGGCAGTCGATCGGCGCCGCGATCGGCGCCCAGCTCGCGTTCCCGGCGCGCACGGTCGCGGCGATCTGCGGCGACGGCTGCTTCGCGATGAACGCGTTCGAGATCGCGACCGCGGCCGCCGAGCGCCTGCCGATCCGCGTGTTCGTGTTCAACGACGAGCGGCTCGGCATGGTCGAGCGCGGCCACCGCACGGTCTACGGCCGGACCCCCGAGTACACGACCGGACCGCTCGACGTGTGCTCGATCGGCCGCGGCCTCGGCGCCACCGTGCTCTGCGTCAAGCACCCGGGCCAGCTGCGCGCCGCGCGCGACACCCTGCGCTCGGCGCCGGGCCCGATCGTCGTCGACGTCCGGATCGATCCGGAGATCGCGATGCCGAGGCGCGAGCGGGTCAGCGCGATGGCGCCGGGCGGGGCAGCCAAGCCGCCCGCCAAGTCCGGAACCTAGCCCGCGAAGCCGCCCCCGCGGTTCGGTGCTGTCCGGCGGCGGGCGGTCGGGTACAGTCGGCGGGTCTGTGGAGGTTCCGAGCATGGAGATCCGCGCCGGCATCCTGGGGGTCGCGCTGTACCTGCCGCCCGTGGTGCGCCACAACGACTGGTGGCCGGCCGACGTCGTCGCGCGCTGGGCGAGCGTGCGGCGCGCACCGCCGCCGGACCGGCCGCTGTCGCCGGGCGAGCGCCGGGTCGCGGCGGCGATGGCCGAGCAGGCCGCCGATCCGTTCGGGGGTGCCGTCGCCCGCCACGTGATGCCCGAGGGCATGACCGTGATCGACCTCGCCGAGCAGGCCGGGCGGCAGGCGCTCGACCGCGCCGGAGTCGCGGCCGCCGACATCGACCTGCTGCTGACCAGCATCGTCCTGCCGGACGTCCTGCTCGGCAACCCCGCGTGCGAGGTCCACCAGCGCCTCGGGCTGCCGCGGCGGTGCTTCGCGCTCGAGACCACGGCGGCCACGTACTCGTTCCTGATGCAGCTGAGCCTCGCGCAGGCGATGATCCGCTCCGGCGAGGCGCGGTGCGCGCTGCTCGTCCAGGCCTCGGGCGTGTCGCGGTCGGTCGACCCCGAGGACCCGATCTCGCCGCTGTTCGGCGACGGCGCGACCGCCGTGGTCGTCGGCCCGGTGTCGCGCGGCCGCGGCATCCTCGCCGCCGCCCACCACTGCGACGGCCGGTTTCCGACCACGCTGGTCGGCAGCGTGCGCGGCGGCGCGTGGTCCGATCCGGGGCGCGGCGTGATCCACGTCGCCGACGCCGCCCAGATGCGCGACGTGTTCCTGTCGACCGCCGACGTCTGCAAGGAGAGCATCGACGCCGCGCTCGCGAGCGCCGGGCTCGCCACCCGCGACGTCGGGTTCTTCGCGATGCACCAGGGCACGCCGTGGCTTCGCCGGGTGGCCCAGGACCACGCCGGCCTCGGCCACGCGCGCTCGATCGAGTCGTTCGCACGGACCGGCTACCTGTTCGCCGCGATCCTGCCGGCCGGGCTGGTGCTCGGCCAGGACGCCGGGCTCCTGGCCGACGACGACCTCGTGCTGGCGACCGGCGGCGGGCCCGGCATGACGTTCGGCTCGATCGCCTTGCGGTGGGGGACCTGATGAACGAAGTGTCGTGCCGGATCTTCGAGATCTTCGAGCGCCCGCTCGCGGCCAAGGGCGTGCCGTCCGAGGTCATGGTCACCGGGACCTCGGTGTCGCTCGCCAAGCTGCGCGACAAGAAGGAGCGCATCGACTGGCACGAGTTCGTCGCGGTCATGGCCAACCTGCGGCGGCACTTCTCCGACGAGGAGTACCGCGAGATCGGGCGCTCGTACCTGCGGACCCCGTCGCTGCGGTTCATCTTCGTGGTCAGCCGCCTGCTGTTCACCGCGATGGACTTCTACCGCTGGCTCAACAAGCCGCGGGCGGGCGCCGGCAACCAGATGTTCACCTGCGTCGTGCCGCGCCACCGCGACATCTCCGACACCGAGTGCGAGGTCGAGCTGACCTTGCCCGAGGGCTTCGAAGTCTGCTGGGACTTCTTCCTGATCACGATCGGCAACTTCGAGGAGATGCCGCGCCTGCTCGGGTACCCCACGCCCGTGGTCGAGCTCGAGCGGATCCCGCGCGGCGGCCGCTACCGGATCACGGTCGCCAAGCGGATCCGGCTGTTCGCCCGCGTGCTGCGCGCGATCACCTGGCCGTTCACGGCGCGCGCCGCCGCGCGCGAGCTCCGCGACGCGCACGAGACGCTGATCGAGCGCTACCTCGAGATCGAGGAGGCCAGGTCCAAGCTCGACCGCCAGGCGACCCAGCTGCGCACCGCGTACACGGTCAACGACCTGGTCCAGCGCGATCTCGATCTGGTGCGCACCCTCGACACCGTGGCCAAGGCGCTGGTCGACCAGGCCGGCTTTGCGTGGGCCGAGATCACGCTGCGCGGCTCGGATCCCGACGCCCCCGCGCTGGTCCGGACCGCGACGTTTGGCGCCGATGACCACGAGCTGCCGCTCGAGCGCGCGCTCGAGGCCCGCGGCGGCGAGGTGATCGGCGAGCTCCGGGTCGCGCCGCGGCCCGGGGCCAACCGCCACGAGCGCGAGGAGCTGCTCGTGTTCATCGTCCCGACCCTGGCGATGGCGCTGCAGAACGCGCTCAGCTACCAGGCGCTGGCCGACTACCGCAGCGGCCTCGAGCGCCTGGTCGACGAGCGCACCGGGGAGCTGCGCCAGGCCCGCGACCAGCTCGCCGGCACCGTGATCGAGCTCCGGGAGGCCCAGGGCGCGCGCGAGCGGTTCTTCGGCAACATCACCCACGAGATCCGCACGCCGCTGTCGCTGATCCTGCTCGCCGCCAACGACATCCAGACCCGCGCCGGCAGCGTGCTCGACGACCGCGCGCGCAGGAACCTCGGCGCGGTCACCGACGCCGCCCACAAGCTGGTCCGGCTGGTCGACGAGCTGCTGCTGCTCGCCGCCGGCCAGGAGGACAAGCTGCGCGCCGCCCCCGAGCGCACCGACCTGAGCGCGCTGATCGATGCGGTGATCGCCGCCTGGCAGCCCGCCGCCGAGGCCGCCGGGCTGACGCTGGCCGGGCCGCCGCCGGCGCCGCTGGTCGCCCGGGTCGACCCGGTCGCGATCGAGCGCGTCGCGTCGAACCTGGTGTCGAACGCGGTCAAGTACACCCCGCGCGGCGGCGCGATCGAGGTCGAGCTGGTCGACGAGCCCGACGGCGTCCGGCTCTCGGTGCTCGACACCGGCATCGGCGTCAGCGACGAGCTGCAGAGCCGGCTGTTCGGCCGGTTCGAGCGCGATCACACCGACCCGAACCGCCAGACCGGGACCGGCCTGGGCCTGTTCGTCGCCAAGCAGCTGGTCGAGGCCCACGGCGGGACGATCACGGCGCTGCGCCGGCCGGGCGGACCGGGCAGCGAGCTCCGCGTCGTGCTGCCGCCTTCGGTCGTGATCCGCGGCGACGAGGCCCGCGCCGCCTCCGCGCCCCAGCTCCGCCTGGTCCCGGCCCCGGTCGATGCCCAGGCGCCGGTGACGTCGTTCCAGCCGAGCGGGTTCTCGGCGGGGACCATCCTGCTCGCCGAGGACGACGTCCGGCTCGCCGAGGTCATCGGCCGCGAGCTGTCCGACGAGTACAGCGTGATCATCGCCCACGACGGCGCGGCGGCGATCGCGCTGGTGCCCGAGCACCAGCCGCAGATGCTGATCACCGACGTCGACATGCCGGGGATCAACGGCATCGAGCTGTCGCGGCGGTTCCGCGAGCTGACCGGCGACCGGCTCGCGCCGATCATCGTGCTGTCGGCGGTGCTCGACCTCGGCACCCGGATGGCGGGCCTGGAGGCCGGCGCGATCGACTACGTGACCAAGCCGTTCGACCCGCTCGAGCTGCGCGCGCGGATCCGGGCGCAGTTCCGCATGCGGGACCTCGCGATCCGGCTGCAGCGCGCCGAGCAGCTGTCGGCGCTGAGCGTCTTGACCGCCGGCCTGGCCCACGAGCTGCGTAACCCCGCCAACGGCATCGTCAACGCGGTCGGCCCGCTCGCCGACCTGTTGCCGCGCGAACTGGTCGAGCCCGAGACGCCGGTCGCCCAGCTGATCGAGGTCCTGACCGGCTGCGCCGAGCAGATCGGGTTCCTGTCGCGCCAGCTGCTCGGGTTCCGCAAGGGCGCGGTCGAGCTCGACCTGCGCTGGGTCGCGGTCCCCGAACTGATCCAGCGCGCCGTGTCGCTGGCGCATGCCGGCGGGGTCGAGATCCGGATCGATTCGACGTGTGACGGCACCCTCAAGTGCGCCCCGCCGCTCTTGACGCAGGTGCTAACCAACCTGCTGGAGAACGCGATCTACGCCGCCGGTCCGCACGGCTGGGTCCAGCTCAGGACCACCGCGCAGGGCGCTAACCTCGTGCTGGAGCTCTCGGATAGCGGGGCCGGCGTGCCCCCGCCGCTGCGCGAGCGGGTGTTCGAGCCGTTCTTCACCACCAAGCCGCTTGGAGTTGGCACGGGACTTGGCCTGCCGCTCGCCCGCGACATCGTCCACCGCCACGGCGGTGTCCTCGAGATCCGAGAGCGGGAGTCGCGCAGTTGTTTCGTAGTGGAGCTTCCGAACTATTCCGGGGTGAATGCTGCAAGTAGCCCCTGTATGATGGCCACTCCTCGGCTACGCTAGCTACGTAGTTTTCTGATCCACATGTCCGCGCCAGCGCCCACCCGCACCGGTCCTCTCGTCCTCTACGTCGATGACGAGCGCGGCAACCGCGTGGTGTTCGAGCAGAGCCTCAACGCCGAGTTCCACGTGCTGACCGCGCAGAATGCGGCCGAGGCGCTCGATCTGCTCGAGCGTCACGAGGTCGCGGTCATCGTATCCGACATCCGGATGCCGTCGATGACCGGCGAGGAGCTGCTCCGGATCGTCAAGGAGCGTTACCCGCAGGTCATCCGCATGGTGGTGACCGCCTACGCCGACGTCGAGCCGATCCTGCGCGCGATCAACGAAGGCCTGGTGGCGCGCTACATCATCAAGCCGTGGATCCGCGCCGAGCTGGTCCAGGTGCTGCGCTGGGCGAGCGAGGCCTGGACGTTCAGCCGCGACTCCGCCGCGCTGCACCGCCGGCTGCTCGAGACCGAGCGGCTCGCGACCCTCGGCAGCATCGCCGGCATGCTGGTCCACGATCTCAAGCAGCCGCTGATGTCGCTGCTGGTCAATGTCGAGCACCTGCGCGAGCTCGCCAACGCCGCGCCGCTGGTCCGCGCCGCGCTGCTCCAGGCGCCGATCCCGAGCGCGCAGCGGGCTCGCCTGGTCGAGCTGATCGACGACCTCGATCCGGTCACCACCGATCTCAGGACCTCGGGCCAGCACCTCAGCGACCTGATCTCGGGGCTGCGCGAGCTCGGCCGGCCACGCGACCCGCGTAACCCCGTCGCGATCACCGATCCGCTGCCGATCGTCCGCCATGCGATGGCGGTGTGCCAGGAGCTCGCGATCCCGGCGCGCGCGTCGATCGGCTACGAGGGCCCGGGCGAGCTGCCGCGGGTCCGGATGTCGGCGACCGAGCTGACCCAGGTGCTGATCAACGTCGTCGCCAACGGTGCCCAGGCAGTCGCCGCGCGTGGCGTGCCCCACGGCAAGGTGTCGATCGTCGCCCGCTCGGACGCCGACATGCTCGAGCTCCAGATCCGCGACGACGGCGTCGGGATGGCGCCCGAGGTGCTGAGCCGGGTCGGCACGCCGTTCTTCACGACGCGGCCCGACGGCACCGGCCTGGGGCTGGCGCAGTGCCAGCGGCTGGTCGGCACCGTCGGTGGCCGGTTCCGGATCGAGAGCGAGCGCGGCATCGGCACGACCGTCACGATCATCCTGCCGACGGCCGCGTAGTCGCCGGCTACGGGCGACCGCCCCCGCCCCCGCCCGCGCCGTCGCCGCGAACCGGGCGCTGGGTCTGCGTGGTGTCGGCGTCGTCGAGCTCTTCCATCTCGTCGTCGCTCTCGTCGTCGCTCTCGTCGTCGTTCTCGTTGTCGTTCTCCTCGTCGTCGTCGTCGATCTTGCTCACCCGGTCCTTGTCGGGCTCCTGGGTCGGGTCCTGGTTGGGCCGGCTGCGCTCGGTGCGGCTGCGATCCTGGTCCATGTCCGGCATCGGCTGGCTCGGGCCACCCATGCCCTGGCGGCTGCGGTCCGTGTTACCGACCGCCGATCCAGCGCCGCCCGGCTTCTGCGGCTTGCTCATATCGCCCTGCGGCGTGCGCTGACGCTGGTCCTGGTTCGGCGGCATCTTCGTGTTCTCGGCCATGTCGTTGCTCCCTGTGGGGTGTGCTTCGACAGGTTGCAACGGGTGTGCCCCGACGCCGCATGGCTGCCACCTGCGGTTTCCACCATATCGGGTTCATGACCGAGCGCATCGTCGGCCCCGCGGGCGACCGCGCACGGGAGAATCGCTCGCTCGGCAACGGGAGCACCACCGCCGATCCGCTCGGCGGTGCGGCGCTCACGCGGTCACTGGCCTTCCGGCGTATGGCACTCGAGGCAGCCGAAGCCCTTGGGGTTGTCCTTCGAGTACAACGGCTGGTCGAGGATCTTCGCCATCGTCGGCAGGACCTCCTTGCCCATCCACTCGAGGTCCTCCTTCTTGAACTTGCTGAGGTCGTTGAAGTTGAGCTTGGGGAGCTTGGCATTGGGCATGTCGAAGTGGCCGTCCTTGGCCTGGTCGCCGTGACAGGTCTTGCACCCGAACTCGGCAAAGTCCTTCGCGTCGTGGTTCTGGAAGATCGGCTTCATCACCGGCATGACCTTCTGCTTCATGAACTCGATCCGCTGATCGTGATCGAGCTTGTCGAATGGCAGGTCCGGCAGCGCCACGGCAGCTTTGGGCTCACCACCGTGCGTGGTGGCGGCCTGCGGCTTCGAGCCACAGGCGGCGGCGACGAGGGCAACAGCGACGACTACGAGCAGCTTCATTGCGCGAGAATGGATGAGGGATCCGCTCCAGGGCAAGGCCTCGCGAACTGCTTCCTGCCCGGGTCGATCCCCAGATTTCTGCGGGGCTAGTGCACGCCGAGGTACGCCTTGCGGATCTTGTCGTCGCGCGCGAGCTCGGCCGCCGGCCCCGACGCGACCCGCGTGCCGACCTCGAGGACGTGCGCGCTCGCGGCGACGCCGAGCGCCATGTGAGCGTTCTGCTCGACCAGCAGGATCGTCGTGCCCTCGGCCGCGATCGTCTTCACGATCTGGAAGATCAGCTGGACCATCTGCGGCGCCAGGCCGAGCGAGGGCTCGTCGAGCAGCAGCAGCCGCGGGCGGGTCAGGAGCGCGCGCGCGATCGCGAGCATCTGCTGCTCGCCGCCCGACAGCGTGCCGGCGTTCTGGTGCAGGCGCTCGCGGATCCGCGGGAACAGCTCGAGCGCGCGCGCCAGGTCCTTGGCCACCGCGGCGGCATCGCCGCGCAGGTAGGCGCCGAGCTGGAGGTTTTCTTCGACCGTGAGGTTGGCGAAGATGCCGCGGCCCTCGGGGACGTGGGCCAGGCCTCGGGCGACGATCTCGTGCGCCGGCAGCCCCGCGATCGACCGCCCCGCAAACGTGATGCTGCCGGCGGTCGGCCGGAGCAGCCCCGAGATCGCGCGCAGCGTGGTGGTCTTGCCCGCGCCGTTGGCGCCGATCAGCGCGACGATCGTGCCGTCCTCGACCGAGAAGCTCACGCCCTTGAGCGCGTGGATCCCGCCGTAGTGGACGTCGAGGTCCTTGACGTCGAGCAGCGCCATCAGCCGGCCCCCTCGCCGGGGGATTCGGCAGCCGGCGTGGCCGCCGCGATCGCCGCCCCGTCCTCGGCGGTCCCCAGGTAGGCCTCGATCACCCTGGGATCCTGCTGGATCTGCGCGGCGGCGCCGGTCGCGATCGTGACGCCGTGATCGAGCACGGTGATGTGCTCGCAGATGTCCATGACCAGCCCCATGTCGTGCTCGATCAGGAGGATCGAGACGTCGAAGCGGTCGCGCAGCCCCTGGATCAGCGCGCGCATCTCGCGCTTCTCGGCCGCGTTCATCCCCGCGACCGGCTCGTCGAGCAGCAGCACCCTCGGCTCGGTGGCCAGCGCGCGCGCGATCTCGAGCTTGCGCTGCTCGCCGTACGGCAGGCTGCGGGCCTGCTCGCCGGCGCGGTGCGCGATCCCGAGCATGTCGAGCAGCTCGAGCGAGCGCTCGATGATCGACTCCTCCTCGGCGAGGAACAGCGGGGTGCGGAGCAGGCTCCGGAACAGCCCGCTCTGCGCGCGGATGCCGGCCGCGGTGCGCACGTTGTCGAGCACCGACAGGCTGCCGAACAGCCGGATGTTCTGGAACGTGCGCGCGACCCCGGCGCCGGCGATCGCCGATGGCTTCTTGCCGTCGATGCGCTCGCCGCCGAGCCGGATCTCGCCCGCGTCGGGCCGGTACACCCCGGTCAGCAGGTTGAACACGGTGGTCTTGCCGGCGCCGTTGGGTCCGATCAGGCCGCACAGGCCCTTGTCGGGCAGCGCCAGCGAGAACCGGTCGACCGCCTTCAGGCCGCCGAACGCCAGCGACAGGCTCCGGGCCTCGAGCACGGCGCCGGCCGTGGCGGGCGCAGCGGCGGCGGTCATGACCGGTCTCCGGGCTTGGCTCCCGGCTTGGCATCGGGCTTGGCTCCCGGCTTGGCGTCGATCGGCCCGGGTCGGGCGACCGCGGCCTCGGACCGCGCCGCGCGTGCGATCGCCTGCGGCGTGCGGTGGCTGCCGCCGAGCCGGCCGAACAGCCGGCGCCACGCCTGCGTGTCCCACAGCTCCTGGATCCCGAACAGGCCCTGCGGCCGCACGATCATCACGACGATCAGCGCCAGCGCGTAGACCGGCATGCGGTACTCGGCGAACTCGCGGAACAGCTCGGGCATGATCGTGAGGATCGCGGCGGCGAGCACCACGCCGGTGATCGAGCCCATGCCGCCGAGCACGACCATGATCACCAGATCGATCGACCGCTGGACCCCGAGATCGCGCGGGTTGAGCGTGGTGCCGAGCTCGTGCGCGAACAGCGTGCCGCCGATCCCGGCGAAGAACGCCGACATCACGAACGCGGAGACCTTGACCCGCGCGGTGTGGATGCCGACCGCCTCGGCGGCGATCTCGTTCTCGCGCACCGCGAGCAGCGCCCGGCCGCGGCTCGAGATCTTGAGCCGGTAGGCGCAGATCAGGAGGATCGCGACGAACACGTAGACGTAGAACACCCGGGTGTAGGTCGGCACGCCGCCGAACCCGAGGCTGCCGCCGAGGTGGCCGAGCGTCCCGGCCATGCCGGCGGCGCGGGCGTCGCCGGGCAGCATCACGTCGCTCGAGCGCTGGACCAGCACGCGCACGATCTCGCCGAACCCGAGCGTCACGATCGCCAGGTAGTCGCCCGACAGCCGCAGCGACGGCAGACCGACGATCAGCCCCGCGACGGCCGCCACCACGCCGGCGAGCAGGCACGCGGCGAGGAACAGCAGGTCGCCGCCGCCGAGGAAGCCGCCGTGGATCGCCGGGCTGCCCCACAGCTGGATCGAGCCGTAGTAGGTCAGCCACGCCGCCGCGTAGCCGCCGACCATCATGAACCCGGCGTGGCCGAGCGAGAACTGGCCGCCGAAGCCGTTGACGATGTTGAGCGACACCGCCGCGACGATCGCGATGCCGATGTCGAGCAGGATCTTGGCGTAGAACGGCCCGACCGCCGGCGCCACGAACTGCTGCAGGAACCACGCGATCGCGATCCCGACGATCAGCGGCCACACCGAGGCCACGGCCGCGGACGCCGGGGCGACGCGATGCTCGGCGATGCGCTCGGCGAGGCGCTTCATACCTTCTCCACCCCGGCGCGGCCGAACAGCCCCGCCGGCTTGACCAGGAGCACCACGATCAGGATCGTGAACACGTAGATGTCGCGCAGCTGCGGCGACAGGTACGCCGCGCCGAACTGCTGGACCGCCGCGATCAGCAGCGCGCCGACCGCCGCGCCGCGGACATTGCCGATCCCGCCGACCACCGCGGCGACGAACGCGGTCAGGCCGAGCAGCACCCAGGTCGAGTGCGACGTGATCGGCAGGCTCTCGTACTTGAGGCCGTAGAGCAGGCCGCCGGCGGCGGCGAGCGCCGAGCCGATCGCGAACGTGATGGTCACGACCCGGCCGACGTTGATCCCCATCAGCGACGCGACCCGGGCGTCGAACGACACGGCGCGCATCGCGCGGCCCAGCCGGCTGCGATAGACCAGGAGCTGGAGCGCGCCGACCAGCAGCAGCGCGAGCACCAGCACGACGCTGTCGACCACGCGGAACTGGACCCCGGCGACCTCGCCGAGCGAGCGATCGTGGATCAGCGCCGCCATGTGCTGCGGGTTGGGGCCGAACGACCACGACAGCGTCCCGGTGTTCTGGAGCAGCAGCGACACGCCGATCGCGGTGATCAGCACGTTGAGCCGCGGCGCGTTGCGCAGCGGGCGGTACGCCAGGCGCTCGATCGCCGCGCCGAGCGCGGCGCACAGGAGCATCGCGATCGCGAGCACGAGCGGCAGCGCGATCCACGACGGGTCCTGGGCGAAGCCGAGGTGGGTGGCGAGCACGAACGAGATCCAGGCGCCGAACGTGAACACGTCGGCGTGCGCGAAGTTGATGAACCGCAGCACGCCGTAGACCAGCGTGTAGCCGAGCGCGATCAGCGCGTACAGCGCGCCGAGCGCGAGCGTGTCGACCAGGGTCTGGAGCAGCTTGCTCAGCGCCGAGCCGGTGCGGCCGGCGTCGACCGCGGCGGCGGCGCCCTCGCCGACCGGCGCCGCCTGGGCCAGCGGCTGGGTCCGCGGCTCGATCCGCTCGGCGAAGTGCGCCTGGCGGCCGCGCATCACGACGATCACCGCCGACTTCACGGGGTTCCTGCCCTCGTCGAGCGTGATCGTGCCGGTGACGCCCGGGAACTCCCGGGTCGCCGCGATCGCGCGCGCCAGGTCCGGCCCATCGAGCGACGGAGCGCGGTCCATCGCCGCGAACAGCACGTTGGCGGCGTCGTAGCCCAGCGCGGTCAGGCCGTCGGGGATCGATCCCCAGTGCGCCTTGAACTTGGCGACGAAGTCGCGGACGACCGGGCGGTTCTCGTCGAACGCGTAGTGGTTCGAGTAGTAGTTGCCCTCCATCGCATCGCCGCCGATCTCGGCGAGCTTGGGCGAGTCCCAGCCGTCGCCGCCGAGCAGCGGCACCGTGATCCCGATCTTGCGGGCCTGGATCGCGTAGTTGCCGGCCTCGGTGTAGTAACCGGGCACGAAGATCGCCTGGGGGTTCGAGTCCTTGAGCGACTGGAGCTGGGCCGACAGGTTGACGTCGCCCGAGGTGTACGCCTGGCTGGTCGTGATCGAGCCGCCGAGCGCGAGGAACGCATTGCTGAACTCCTTGGCCAGGCCGACCGAGTACGGCGTCGCCTGGTCGTACAGGACGCCGACCCGGGTCGCCTTGAGCGTGTCGTGCGCGAACTTGGCCATGGCGTAGCCCTGGAAGCTGTCCATGAAGCACATCCGCGACACCATGTCGCCGAGCTGCGTGACCCGCTCGTTGGTCGACGACGGCGTGATCATCGGGACGCCGTAGCGCTGGGCGACCTTGCCACCGGCGAGCGAGGCGCCCGACGCGACCTCTCCGAGCACGGCGTCGACGTGGTACTCGGTGATCAGCCGGGTCACCACGGTGCCGGCCTCGGCGGCCTTGCTCGCGTCGTCGAGCGTGACGAGCTTGATCGGCCGGCCGCGCACGCCGCCCCGGGCGTTGCGCTCCTCGACCGCGATCTGGATCGCCTTGTCGGTGCCCTGGCCAAACGTCGCCTCCGACCCGGTCAGCGACGCGTAGTGGCCGACGACGATCGGGCCGGTGCCGTCGTCCTTGGCCGCGATCCCGGCGACGTCGGGCGCCAGGTTGTCGCACGATACCGCCGAGACCGAGGCCGCGACGACGACGGCGGCGAGCGTCCACCGGACCAGGACGCCGCGACCGCCGACGACCGCGCAGCGACCGAGCTCTCCTCGTCGTCCCACCTTGCCTGCCTAGCTCGTAACGTACCGCCGTGTCAACGGGTTGGCTGCGGCCCCGACAACACCGCGCGCCGGTGCATGGCCCTGGCGATCGCGTCGTGTTACCAGAGGGGCGGGACGGGGCTGGCCCCATCCCCTCATGAGCGACCCAGCACGTTCGGATGCAACTGGCGCGCGCCGTGCCAACGGCAACCATGCCCATCGCGGCCGCCGGGAGCTCCGCGCGCTCGCGCTTGGCGCGATCGGCGTGGTCTACGGCGATATCGGAACCTCGCCGCTCGGCGTGGTCTCGCTGTTCTTCTGGTCGCTGACCCTGGTGGTGACCGAGAACGTCCCCCGGATCCTCGCGCGCTGCGAGCGCCGGGGGCTCACGGTCCCCAGCGTCGATCCCACGTTCTTCCAGCTGCCACCCAACCGGGTCGTCGAGCTCGGCCTGCAGATCGAGCTCTAGCCATGACCGACCCGACGCCATCCCCCGAGCGAGCCAAGTCAACGACCGCGACCCACGCGGTCTCCCATCGCCGCGGCCACGGGTTCTCCCCGCACGGCCGCAAGGAGATCACGGCGCTGTCGCTCGCCGCGCTCGGCGTGGTCTACGGCGACATCGGGACCTCGCCGCTGTACGCGATGAGCGAGTGCCTGTCACCGACCAAGCCGCACGCGATCGCGCCCGGCGCCAACGGGATGTACGACCCGTCCCAGGTGCTCGGCGTGCTGTCGCTGTTCTTCTGGGCGCTGATGCTCGTCGTGGTGCTCAAGTACCTGGTGTTCGTGCTGCGCGCCGACAACAAGGGCGAGGGCGGCATCCTGGCGCTCGCGGCCCTGGTGCAGCAGAACGATCCGAACCCGCGGCGCAGCCGGCTGACCGTGCCGCTGCTGCTCGCGCTGTTCGGCGCCGGCCTGCTCTACGGCGACGGCGTGATCACGCCGGCGGTCTCGGTGCTGGGCGCGGTCGAGGGCATCTCGGAGCACAACCCCGCGCTCGGCGAGCTGGTCGTGCCGATCTCGGCGGCGATCCTGATCGGCCTGTTCTGGCTCCAGCGCGTCGGCACCCACCGGATCGGATCGGTGTTCGGCTGGGTGATGCTGCTGTGGTTCGTGGCGATCGGCGTGGCCGGTGGCCGCTACATCATTCACCGCCCCGAGGTCCTGACCGCGATCTCGCCGCACCACGCGATCTCGTTCCTCGCCGGCAACGGCCTGCACGGCTTCCTGCTGCTCGGCTCGGTGGTGCTGTGCATCACCGGCGGCGAGGCGCTGTACGCCGACATGGGCCACTTCGGCCGGACCCCGATCCGGGTCGCGTGGTCGGTGGTCGTGTTCCCGGGCCTCCTGCTCAACTACTTCGGCCAGGGCGCGCTGTTCCTCGAGCACGGCGCCCGGGTCTCCAACGGGTTCTACGATCTGATCAGCGGCACGCCGCTGCTGTGGCCGATGGTGATCCTCGCGACCATGGCGGCGGTGATCGCGTCGCAGGCGCTGATCTCGGGCGCGTTCTCGCTGACCAACCAGGCGGTGCAGCTCGGCTACCTGCCGCGCGTCAAGGTCGTGCACACCTCGCACAAGCACGAGGGTCAGATCTACATCCCGGAGATCAACTGGATCCTGATGGTGGCGTGCGTCGCGCTGGTGTTCCAGTTCAAGTCGAGCTCGAACCTGGCGGCGGCCTACGGCATCGCGGTCACCGGCACGATGGCGATCACGTCGTTCCTGTACTTCCTGGTGATGCGCCGCAACTGGCACTACCCGCTGTACGTCGCGCTGGCCCTGTTCATCCCGTTCGTGGCGATCGACCTGGCGTTCTTCAGCGCCAACGTCGAGAAGATCGCCGCCGGCGGCTGGTTCCCGCTCGCGGTCGGCGCCGGCGCGTTCCTGATGATGACCACGTGGTGGCGCGGCCGGCTCGAGCTGTCGAAGCTGATGGAGAGCGGGACGATCCCCGACGAGCTGTTCATGGCCGACATCGCCGAGACCCCGCTGCCGCGGGTCTCGGGCACCGCCGTGTTCATGACCTCGGGCATCGCCGGCATGCCCAACGTGCTGCTCCACCACGTCAAGCACAACAAGGTCCTGCACCGCCAGGTCGTGCTGCTGTCGATCGTGACCGAGAACGTGCCGTTCGTCGTCGGCAACTCGTCGCTCAGCGTGCGCGAGCTCGGCCACGGCTTCTACCGCGTGGTGTCGCGCGTCGGCTTCATGCAGCAGCCCAACGTGCCCAAGATCCTGTCGCGCTGCGAGCGCCACGGCCTGGTGGTCAACCCCGCCGACACGACGTACTACCTCGGTCGCCAGACCCTGTTGACCTCCGGCAACGCGCGGGTCGCGCGGTGGCGCAAGATCCTGTTCTCGTTCATGGCCAAGAACTCGCGAGCACCGACCGAGTTCTTCCAGCTGCCGCCGAACCGCGTCGTCGAGCTCGGGTTGCAGATCGAGCTGTGATCCGGGCTGTGACCGGCTGTGACCGCCTAGACCACCGCGCGCTCGGCGTGCAGCACGTCGGCCAGCGACACCGGCACCGACGGCTGCAGCATCGAGAGCTGGCGCAGCCGCTCGGTCGCGAACGCGCCCGCGAGGCTCTCGTACAGGTGCCGGGCGTGGTGACGCAGCGCCGGCAGCAGCTCGGTCTCCTCCTGCGCCGCGTGGTGGCGGACCAGCTCGCGCAGGTGGAGCGCGCGCTCGCGCCAGGCCGACGTGCCGGGCCGGGTGCTGACCAGCGCCGATAGCGCGTCCTCCTGCGCCAGGTGCGCGGTGCGGGCCATGGCGAGCACCGGCTCGAGCGGGGGGATCGCGTCGAACCGGCCGAGCACGATGTCGGCAGCCTCGGCATGCGCGGTCAACCCCAGCCGCACGCCATCGAGCACGTCGCTCAGCTGTGCGGGTGTCGCGATCGGATTCAGGAGCTCGCCGAGCTCCTTCTGGAGATCGACGTGATCGCGCTGCACGAGGGTCCCGAAATCCGTCGGCATGGGGGCAAGAGCTGCAGTCGTGATGCCCGGCTGACGAGCGGTTGCCAGGTCACAGATGCGTGCGTGCGATGCGAGACCGATTACAGATGTACGCAGGTAATTGTCTGATCTTGCGCGCGTTCTCGCACAGGGACGCACGGATTGTACGTGCGCTGCTGCCCGGCCTACCGACCTGCCGGCGGTGCACGATAAGGGTCCTGGTAGGATAGCATCCGCCATGGCGTTCCCCGCCGTCAGGTGAGGATTTCTCTCGATCGGCGTCGGTTATGTTCCATCGCGTGACTCGAGCCCGGCGTCGCTTCGTCGCCAACCGCGGCGCTGTCGTCGGCGCGGTCCTGGTGATCGGCCTCGTCGGTGTCGCGCTGCTCGCGCCGGTGCTGTCGGCGAAGGACCCGCTGGTCAGCGACGTCGAGCGCGGCCTGTCCGAGCTCGGCGCGCCGCTGCCGCCGTCCGACGACGCGGTGCTCGGCACCGATCAGCTCGGCCGCGACGTGTGGGCGCGGGTCGCGAGCGGCGCGCGGACCTCGCTGTCGATCGCAGCGATCGCGACGCTGATCGCGCTGGTGATCGGCGTGTCGATCGGCCTGGTCGCGGGCTACGCCGGGGACGCGCTCGACAACGCGCTGATGCGGCTGGTCGACCTCGTGCTGGCGTTCCCGGCGCTGCTGCTCGCGATCCTGCTCGCCGCGCTGTTCCGCGCCGCCGAGCTGACGTCGTCGACCGCGCCGGTGTTCCTCACGCTCGGCGTGGTCAGCTGGACGGCGATGGCCCGCGTGATCCGCGGCAAGGCGCGGGTCCTGGCGCGGAGCGACATGATCACCGCCGCGCGTGCGCTCGGCGCGAGCCCGTCGCGGATCCTCGCGCGCCACCTCCTACCCAACCTCGCGGGCGTGGTGATCGTCGTGACCGCGTTCGGCTTCGCGCAGAACCTCCTGTCCGAGTCGGTGCTGTCGTACATCGGCCTCGGGCCGCCGCCGCCGGCGCCGAGCTGGGGCCGCATGCTCTACGAGGGCCGGGCGTACTACCGGACCGCGCCGCACCTGGTGCTCGTCCCCGGCATCGCGATCGCGCTCGCGGTGGTCGCGTTCAACCTGCTCGGCGACGGCCTGCGCGATGCGCTCGATCCACGGGAGGCGCCGTGACCGTGCGCTGGGCCGCCGCCGCCGTCGTCGCCGTCGTCGCCGTCGTGGCCGTCGTGGCCGCCGCGTGCAGCCCGCCCGACCGCGGCCCGCGGTTCCGCGCCGCCGGGGCGACCGCGCCGCGCGCCGGCGGCACGCTGCGGTTCGCGGTCAAGGACCAGGTCCGCACGCTCGATCCGACGATCAGCTACGACGAGGTCGGCTACTACATCCTGCACCCGCTGTTCGATACCCTGGTCGACTTCTCGCCGGGCGGCAGCGACATCGTGCCGCGGCTCGCCGCGCGCTGGGAGATCTCGCCCGACGGGCTGACCTACAGCTTCGAGCTGCGCCCCAGCATCGCGTTCAGCGACGGCGCGCCGATCACCGCGGCGCACTTCAAGCAGAGCCTCGAGCGCGCGCTCGCCACGCCCGACTCGCCGTTCGCCGAGTACCTCGGCGACATCGCCGGCGCACGCGACGTGATCGACCACAAGGCCGCGACGTGCGACGGGATCACGGCGCTGGGCGATCGCCGGCTCGCGATCCGGCTCGTGCGCAGCGATCCGGCGCTGCTCGACGTCCTGGCGATGCCGTTCACGACCCCGCAGCGCGCCGAGCACATCGCGGCGGCGGGCGATCAGCTGCGCCGCCGGCCCGACGCGACCGGCCCGTTCGAGCTCGCGAGCTGGGACGAGGGCAACCGGATCGTGCTGCGGCGCAACCCGCACTACTTCGATCCGGCGCGCGCGCACGTCGACCAGATCGTCATGCTCGAGAACATCCCGCGCGACACCCAGTTCCAGCTGTTCGAGCGCGGCGAGATCGATGCCGCCGAGAAGCTCGCCGCGCCCGACTACCTGTTCGTCATCGCCGAGCCGGCGTGGCAGCCCTACGTGCATCGCGCGGTCGGCATGAACGTGTTCGGCTCGCGGATGAACGTCCGGCGCAAGCCGTTCGACGATCGCCGGGTCCGCCAGGCGCTCAACTACGCGCTCGACAAGCGCCACACCGCCCGGCTGCTCAACGGCACCACCGTGCCGTCGCACGGCATCCTGCCGCCCGGCATGCTCGGCCGCGATCCCGATCTCGCGCCGTATCCCCACGACGTCGCGCGGGCGCGCGCCCTGCTCGCCGAGGCCGGCTACCCGCACGGGCTCGACCTCGACTACCTGACGACCAACGACGAGGAGACCGAGAAGGTCGCGGCGTCGCTGCAGAGCGACCTCGCCGCGGCCGGCGTCCGGGTCCACATCACGGTGACCTCGTGGGCGACCTGGCAGACCGAGAACGGCCGGCCCGACGGCGCGCCGTTCGCGTTCGCGGCCTGGGCCGCCGACTACCCCGATCCGACCAACTTCTTCGATCCGCGGTTCCACTCGCGGTCGATCAAGCCCGAGGCCTCGACCAACGACTCGTACTACGGAAACCCCGAGCTCGATGCGCTGCTCGACGCCGCGCGCGCCGAGCTCGACGTCGGCAAGCGCGATGCGATGTATCGCCGCGCCGAGCGCATCCTCTACGACGACGCGCCGTGGATCTGGGACTACCACCGGGTGACCACCGAGGTGACCCAGCCCTACGTGCGCGGCTACGAGCCGCATCCGATCTGGATGCGCGACTTCACGTCGGCGTGGCTCGACCTCGGGCCCGACGGCGCGCCGGTGCCCCGATGATCGGCGCGAGCGTTCGCCGGCTGGGCTGGATGATCGTCGTGATCTGGTTCGTGGTCAGCGCGACGTTCGTCGTGACCGTGGCGATCCCGGCCGATCCCGCGAAGGCGCTGCTCGGACCACACGCCACGCCCGAGGCGATCGAGCGCGTCCGCGCGCACTACTGCCTCGATCGCGGCGCGGTCGCGCAGTACGGCTGCTGGATCTCGCGCGTCGCGCACGGCGACCTCGGCGAGAGCTACCGCAGCAAGCGCGCGGTCACCGCGATCATCGCCGACCGGATCTGGCCGACCACGCAGCTCGCGCTGGCCGCGATCGCGCTCCAGCTCGTGATCGGCGTCCCGTTCGGCGTCGCCGCCGCGCTGCGCCGCGGCCGCTGGCTCGATCACGCGCTTCACCTGGCGAGCTCGGTCGCGCAGAGCGTGCCGGCGTTCTTCGCCGGGATGCTGCTGCTCTACCTGTTCGCGTACCGCTGGGGCTGGTTCCCGATCGGCGGCTACGGCACCGGCGGCTGGGACCGGCTCGCGCACCTCGCGCTGCCGGCGATGACGCTCGCGCTGATCGGCGTGACCTACTACGCCCGCGTCGTGCGCACCGAGCTGGTCGACGTGGTGCGCGAGGACTACGTCCGCACCGCGCGCGCCAAGGGCCTGCCCGAGCGGGTCGTGATCGGCCGCCATGCGCTGCCGAACGCGGTCGGGCCGCTGCTCGCGCTGCTCGGCCTCGACCTCGGCGTCCTGCTCGGCGGCGCGATCGTGATCGAGCTGATCTTCGCGTGGCCGGGCCTCGGCCGCGAGGTCCTCCAGGCGATCTTCGAGGTCGACATCCCGCTGATCCTCGGCGTCGTGCTGGTCAGCGCGATCGCGATCGCCGTCGCCAACCTGATCGTCGACCTGATCCAGCTGTGGCTCGATCCCCGGCTGCGGGAGTCCACATGACCACGCCGGTCACCGACCCCGCCGCCGCGGCCCGCGCGCGCGCCCGGCACTTCGTGATCCTGCTCGGCTGGGTCAGCCTGTTCGCCGACATGTGCTACGAGGGCATGCGCGGCGCGATCGGCGGCTACCTCGCGGTGCTCGGGGCGAGCGCGGTCGCGGTCGGCATGGTCGCGGGCACCGGCGAGGCGATCGGCTACGGCCTGCGCTATGCCAGCGGCGCGCTCGCCGATCGCACGCAGCGCTACTGGGCGCTGACGATCGCGGGCTACGCGACCAACCTCGTCGCGGTGCCGCTGCTCGCGCTCGCCGGCAGCTGGCCGATGGTCGCGGCGCTGGTCGGCCTCGAGCGGCTGGGCAAGGCGGTGCGCTCGCCGGCCAAGTCGACCCTGACCTCGTTCGCCGCCGCCGACCTCGGCGCCGGCAAGGCGTTCGCGATCAACGAGGCGATGGATCAGATCGGCGGGCTCGCCGGCCCGCTCGCGGTCGCCGGGATCCTGGCGTGGCGCGGCGAGACCGTGTCGGGCTACGCGTGGGCGTTCTCGCTGCTCGCGATCCCCGCGGCGGTCACGATCGCGGTCCTGCTCCGCGCGCGCCGGCTCTACCCCGACCCGCGCGTGCTCGAGTCCGCCACGCGCGACGAGGCCGCGATCGTCACGCTCGGCTCGCGCTACCGGCTCTACCTGGTCGGCGTCGCCCTGGTCGCGATCGGCCTGGCCGACTGGCCGCTGCTCGCCTACCACCTCGAGAAGGCGCACGTGGTGACCGGGCAATGGCTGCCGGTCGCGTACGCGGCCGCGATGGCCGTCGACGGCGTCGCCGCGCTCGCCGCCGGCGCGCTGTTCGATCATCGCCGCCGGCGCGGCAGCAGCGGCGCGGGCGTCGTCGCGCTGTTCGTGCTCGGCGGCGCCGCGTACGCGCCGCTGGTCCTGGGCTCGAGCGCCGACACGCCCTACCTCGCGATCGCCGGCATCGCGCTGTGGTCGATCACGCGGTCGGCAACCGAGTCGATCGGCAAGGCGCTGATCGCGGCGATCATCCCCCCTGGCCAGCGCGGGCGCGCGTACGGCCTGTACTACCTGGTGTGGGGGATCGCGTGGTGGGCCGGGAGCCTGCTGCTCGGCGCGCTCTACGATCGCGAGCGCACGCTCGCCGGTGCGGTCGCCGCCGCCGCGCTCGTCGCCGGCGCCGCGGTCGTCGCGCTCTCGGCGCGGGTCCGGCCGGCGGCACCGGCACAGGCGTAGGCCCGCCCGCGCGCCGCACCGGATCGAATCAGCCGGGTCCGCGGAGCCGGCCGAGCAGCAGGTGGAACGGAACGTACTTGACCGCGACCGCACCGAGCGCGGCGAGCCGGGAACACATCACCAGCGCCGCATCGTGGTTGAAGCTGTGCACCGTGATCACCGCCGGCGGGCGGCGCATGGTGACGATGTGATCGACGACGGCCATCCCCGTGGGGACCTTGCTCGGTGCGCCGGGTGCCACCCAGTGATCCTCGGCACAGAGATCGTGGTCGAGGAACGCCTCGGCGATCTCGCCTTCGTGCTCCCGCAGCGCCTCGATCGCCTCGGCAGCACTGAACACGTACAGGATCCGCTCATGTCCCAGGTCCGCAAGTACCTCGACGCGGGCACGGAAATGTGCATGGCGCTGGTGGTCGTCATCGAGGAACAGGCCGTAAGCCATGAATGATCATACCCTGTTGCATCGACGGTGGCCTCTCCCACGGAAATCCGAGGGAGTGGAAGCAGATTCGGAACGGCCCAGCCGCACACAGATGACCTCTTGACCTGGTTTTCGAAGTGCTTTTCAATCACGGGGTGATCGTGTGCGACGTTCCGATCGACGGACCACCCGTCGGAGCCCTGCGAGGACCGTCGTGAGGCACCGCGTTCTGTCCATCGTGTTCATCGCGTCACTCGTGGCGTGCACCGACAAAAATGACGCCGAGTTCCGGACCGATGTCTCGCTGAGGATGCACGCCTCGATCACCGAGGACCTCCAGGCGCTCTCGAGCGCCGCCAGCATGCTCCAGAGCAAGGCGCCGAGCCGCGCGTGGAACGCCACCGCCGACAAGGCCGCGATCCTCGGGATGCAGGACGCCTGGAAGGCCGCCCGGATCGCGTGGGAGCACGTCGAGGGTGCGGTCGCGCCGGTGTTCCCGGGCTTCAACGTGGCGATGGACGCACGCTACGAGGACTTCCTGATCGGGCTCCGCCCCGGCGGTGACAGGAACCTGTTCGATGCGACCGGCGTGGTCGGGATGCACGCGATCGAGCGCATCCTGTTCGCGCACGAGATTCGCCCGGAGATCGTCGCGATCGAGAGCGGCCTGCCGGGCTACAAGCCCGCGGCGTATCCCGCGACCGACAGCGAGGCGATCGCGTTCAAGACCCAGCTGGTGCAGCGCCTGATCGACGACACCAACGCACTGATCGAGGCCTGGCAACCCGAGGAGGTCGACATCTCCGCCGCGTACATCGGCCTGGTCGGCCTGATGAGCGAGCAGCGCGAGAAGGTCAACCTCGCGGTGACCGGCGAGGAAGAATCGCGCTACGCCAACATCACGCTGTTCGATCTGCGGAACAACCTCGACGGGACCAAGAAGGCGTACGAGAAGTTCCGTGAATGGATCCTCGCCAAGGCGGCGGATAGCTCGGATCGCCGGATCCTCGATCGATTCACGTCGCTGATGGAGGCGTACTACACGACCAACAGCGACTCGCTGCCCGCGGTCCCGGTCGGCTGGAGCTCGGAGCATCCGACGGCGGATAACCTGAACACGCCGTTCGGCACGCTGTGGATGCAGATCCGCGACTCGGTCGATCCGGCGATCGACGGATCGGTCGTGTTCGAGATGAACCGGGTCGCCACGGTGCTCGGGTTCTCCCCGTTCGTCGAACAGTGACCTGACGAGTCGACCCGCGCTGGGGGCACTCCGGACCGGTTTGTGACCGGGACCACGCCGGGGCCCAACGCTGTGACACGGGCGCTCGGAACCCCTGTAGATTTGTCCGTCATGCGCGCATGGGCTCTCGCGCTCGCGCTCGGTGGTTGCGGGTTCTCTTCGTCTGCAGCGCCGGACAACGCGGGCAATGGTCAGGACGCCGGGGGCCAGCCGCCGGCCGATGGTCCGACGGGCGGCAGCGACGTCGACGCCGGCATGATCCACGTCTGCCTCGGCACGTTCGTCAACGTCTGCGTGGACGCGCCGCGCGCATCGCTGACGCTGCCGGCCGGCATGATCGACACGTCCGACGTGTCGCCGGCGACGAGGTGCCGGCCGTACACCGCCGATCCGCCGGTCGATGCCTGCGTGATCGCGAGCCAGTCGATCGCGATCCCCGCCGGCACCACCGTCGCCGTGACCGGCGGGAAGCGATTGATCCTGCTGGCGACCGAGACCCTCTCGATCGGCGGAACGCTGGACGCGGCGAGCCACCGCGGCGGCCACACCGGCCCCGCGGCGGACACCGGCCCCTGCCCGGCCAGCGTTCGCGACCCGACCAACGTCGGCCAGGGCGGCGGCGGCTGGGGCGGCACGTTCGGCGGCCCCGGCAACAACGGCGGCAACACCCCGGGCGGCGGCATGGGCGGCGGCGCCGGCGCCGCGCTCACCATCACCGCGCTCGGCGGCGGCTGTCCCGGAGGCAACGGCGCGGGCGCCAACGGCGGCGCGGGCGGCCACGGCGGCGGCGCCGTGCTGCTGCTCGCCGGGCAGTCGATCGAGATCGGCGGCGCGATCAACGCGTCCGGTGGCGGCGGCAGCGGCGGCAAGGCCACGAACGCGAGCGCCGGGGCGGGCGGTGGCGGCGGCGGCGCCGGCGGCATGATCGTCCTCGAGGCGCCCAGCGTGAAGATCCCCGGCCGGTGCTTCGCCAACGGCGGCGGTGGCGGCGAGGGCAGCTCGGTCCTGAACGGTGCCGGCGGCGGCGAATCCAGCGCCCCGGACACGGCCGGCACCGGCGGCCGGAGCGTGTCGGTCGGCGGCGACGGCGGCAACGGCGGCGTCGGCGTGACCGGCAGCAAGCCGGGCGCCAACGGCGCCAGCATCGTCAATCCGCTCGTCGATGTCGGCGGTGGCGGCGCCGGCGGCGGCGGCGTGGGCATCCTCAAGATCCTGTCCGGCGATCCCGGCGCGGGCAGCGTCCGCGACCTCGAGAAGCTCGCGCCACCGCCGAGCTGAGCCCCGCCGACCACGCGCTCCGTGCGCTCCGTGCAAGACCCATCGAGCCTTCGTTCGACGCTCGCGTCGATCCGAGCAGATCGCCGGCTCAGTGGCCGCGGAACGCCTCCTCGAGCCACCACGACGCGCGCCCCGAGGCGACCTTGGCATCGACCACGAGCGGGCGGTCGCGCGGTCCGGCGAGCCAGTCGCCGACCGCGGCGAGATCGCCCGGCGCCCGCACGGTGACTCCGGCGCAACCGAAGCCGCGGCCGATCGCGGCGAGATCCTCGTCGGGGAACCGCACGGTGTCGAGCGGGTGGCCGTGCGGCCCGAAATGATGGACCTCGGCGCCGTACGCCGCGTCGTTGTACACGACGATCGCGATCGGGACGCCGAGCCGGACCGCCGTGGTCAGCTCGGCCACCGACATGAGGAAGCCGCCGTCGCCGAGCGCGGCCACGGTCAGGCGATCGGGGCGCGCGACCGCGGCGCCGAGCGCGCTCGCCAGGCCCAGGCCGATCGACTGGTACGCCTGGGTGAAGCAGAACCCGGCGGCGTCGGGCACGTCGAGGAACATCGACGGGTAGCCCATGAAGTTGCCGGAGTCGATCACCACGGTGCGCTGCGCCGGGAGCAGGTCGTCGAGCGCGATGCTGAGCGTGCGCGGATCGATCCGGCCGTCGCCGGTGTCGTCGGTGTACGGCACGGCGCGCCAGCGGCCCTCCGCGGCGACCCGCGCGCGCAGCTCGGGGGTGCGCCAGCCGGACGGCCGCGCGCCGCGGCGATCGAGCTCGTCGCGGCACGACCGCGCCACCGCGGTCAGCTCGCCGCACACCGCGAGGTCGACCGCGCGGTGGACGCCGATCGCCGTCGGGTGGACGTCGACCTGCGCGACCGTGGTGCCGGCCGAGATCAGCCGGCCGTGGCGCGTGGTCCACATGTTGAGCGTGCTGCCCCACGCGACGATCAGGTCGGCCTGCGCGATCAGCTCGGCGGTCAGCGGCGTGGCGAAGCCGCCGGAGACGTCGAGGTACCACGGGTCGCCGGCGAACAGCCCGCGGGCCGCGGCCGACACCGCGAGCAGCGCGCCGCAGCGCTCGGCGAGCGCGACCAGCGCGGGGCGCGCCGCGGCGGCGACGCGAGACGCACCACGGCCGGCGATGAACACCGGGCGGCGGGCAGCGGCGAGCGCATCGACCAGCACGTCGATCGCGGCCGGCAGCACGGCGACCGCAAGCTCGTCGACGGCCGCGGCAGGATCGGTCCGCGCCCACGGCCGCGGCAAGTCCTCGCCGGCCGGCTGGCCCTGGACATCGAGCGGCAGACCGAGCACGACGGTCTGGCCGGCGCCGTCGCGCGCCCGGCCGCAGGCCTCGGCGACGTCGCTCGCGACCCGGTCCGCCGAGACCCGGAGGAAGCCGGCGCCGATCGCGGCCGCGATCCCCGGTAGGTCGACGAAGAAGTTCGAGCGTGGGCTGGTGGCCTCGGGCGCGAGCACCACGAGCGGCGTCCGGCTCTTGGCGGCCTCGATGATCCCGGTGAGCGCGTTGGTGACGCCGGGGCCCTGGTGCACCGACAGCGCGGTCAGCCGGCCGGAGACCCGGGCGTAGCCGTCGGCCATGCTGGCCGCGCCGCCCTCGTGCGCCGCGGCGACGAACCGCGCGCCGGCCGCGATCAGCGCGTTGGTAACGTGGAAGTTGCCGCTGCCGACGACGCCGAACACGTGGTCGACGCCATGCGCGACCAGGCCGCGGCCGACCGCCTCGGCAACGTTCATGTCCGCTCGACGAGCGCGAGCGCGCGGCACGGGCTGCCCGAGCCGCGCACGATCGGCAGCGGCCCGACGAACACGACGGCGCCGGTCGGCGGCAGCTTGCCCAGGTTCTGCAGCTGGGTCAGGCCGTACTTGTCGTGGCCGAGCAGGAACGAGTGGCACGGGAACGCCGGATCGAACGAGTGCGCGGCACCCGCGTCGGTGCCGACGGTCTCGACCCCGACGCCGATCACCGGCGCGGTCGCGGCGAGCCACTTGGCGCACTCGACCGAGATCCCCGGCGTGTGGCCGGCGTTGAGGAACGCGTCCTCGTCCTGCGACCGCGCCGCCCAGCCGGTGCGGTACAGGAGCCATCCGCCCTTCGGCAGCGGGCCGTGCTGCTTCTGCCACGCCTCGACGTGCTGGATCTCGAGCACGAAGTCCGGGTCGGCGGCCGCCTGCGCCGTGAAGTCGAGCACCGCCGCCGGCGCGATCAGCCGCGTCGCGGGCAGCTGCGAGACATCGGCGCCGTCCTTGCCGCTGATCCAGTGGATCGGCGCGTCGAGGTGCGTGCCGGTGTGCTCGCCGGTGGTGATGTTGTTCCAGTACCAGGCCGGCCCGGCCTCGTTGTAGCGGCTGATCTCCTGCAGCCCGAACCGCCAGGTCTGCCCCAGCGGCTCGGGCAGCTTCAGGATCGGCGTCTGCGCCGAGAGGGGCGCGGTCAGGTCGATGACCTCGACGGCGCCGGACGCGATGGCGGTGACCAGCTCGGAGAGGACGCCCATGCCGCGAGGCTACGCAAGCGCTCGCCGTGACGCAATCCACACCGGCCCAGGACGCACGAACAACCGGCGCCCGCGTCCGCGCCGGACCGCGCGGCCGGCCCCGCGGTGAGGTCCGGCCACACCACGTGACAGGCTTTCGTCACCTCGACGCTTATGCCTTATGCGGGGTGTGGTTCTAATACTGTGACTTCGTTGCATAATCAGGCATTACAGCGCCGATCCTCGTCGGAGCCGTTTCGAGCCTCCCGTCCGTCTGCGTCGCCTATGCGGCGGTCCGCGCTTCGTGGCCGCGGGGGCGCGGCGCTGCGGTTCGTGTTCGCGGCAGCGCGGGCGCCCAGGACGCCCGCGATCTGCACCGGCTTGGCGAGCGGCTTGGTGGCGCGCTGAACCGCCGGGGCCCAGCTGACCAACGACTGCTCGGTAACTGGATGACCTGGACGAACCGATCAGCGCGCGCAGCGGCTTGGCCACGCCGGCCCAGCCCTCGGGAAGCTCGATCTTTGGCCATTCCGGCTGCTCGCGATCGGCGCGGCGCTGCGGTTCGTGTTCGCGGCGGCGCGGATCGTGTGCAGCGACTCGCCTTCCCGTCGTGCAGCGTCACCGTCGCGGCGTACGAACCGGACAACGCTAATCGTCGGGCGTCGCAAGCGTTAGAACAGCGAGCCCGACGTAGTGGTGCTTCATCAGGCGACGCTCGAGATCGCGCATGATCGCCGCGAGTTCAGCCTGCGTGTGGTCACCTGCGAGGGTGACGCTCGCGATGATCAGTAAGCGCTCTGGTCCGATGACTTCGGAATACATGAACGCGACACATTCGATCTCGGGCTCGGCTCTCAGCGCCGCGATCATCCGAGCGCGCTGCGCCGGTTCGATTGGCTTTCCAGCAAGTAGACGTCCGTTGCTGCTGATCAGTATCACCGCAGCGACGACCATCAAGAGGCCAATCAGGATCGACCCTACCCCGTCGTACGCTGCGACGCCGGTGAGCTGGTGGAGTGCCATGCCGAGACCGGCAAGGACCAACGCGACGAGCGCGGTGAAGTCCTCGGTGAAGACCGCACGCAAGGTCGAGTTCGACGTCGCGAGCGCGTGTTCGAACAGATCGCGACCGAGATCGTCCGCGCCCTTGCGCAGCTGACGGATCGTCTGCACGAACGACACGCCCTCGAGCACGAACGAGACGCCGATGACCGCGTACCCCACGACGTAGTCGGACCCGCCCCCGGGTTCGCTGAGCTCGTGAACACCTTGCCAGACCCCCACGACCGCGCCGAGTAGCAGCGTGCCGATCGACGCGAACAACGACCAGACGTACGACTCACGGCCGTACCCGAGCATGTGCTGCTCGTCGGCGGGGCGGCGCGCCTTGCGAGCTGCGACGACGACGAAACACTCGTTCCCGACATCAACCCAAGAGTGAACGGCCTCGGTCCGCAACGACGACGAGCGCGTGGCCACTGCTGCAACCGTCTTCGCCACCGCGACGAGCACGTTTGCGAGAAACGAGACGACAATCATCGCTCGGCTCTCGTTCGCGTGGTCGAGGTGCACGCGGAGCCGGAAGCGATCGGGCGTTGGTGTCGCGGCTGCCATGGGCGTCAAAGAATTGCGCGCCCCGCATCGGGGTAGTCGGTGCGAAAAGCCATCTCGCGGCCCGCGTCGTACTCCGCACGCAGCTTGTCCAGCTTCGTGCCGATCAGACGATACGCATCGCTTCCGAGGATGACCCAGTGGCGCGGACGATCCGAGGCCACGACCTCGTAGATCGCCTCGGCTGCGCGAACAGGGTCACCAGGAAACATCTCCGGGGTCATGGTCGTCATGACCTTGCGGAACGCTCCTGAAGTTGCCGCGTACGCCTCGATCGGTTCGCCGGAGAACTTCGTGCGATCCGCGAGGCCGGTGCGGAACGAGCCCGGCTCGACCAAGAACGCGCGCAAGCCGATCGGCTCGATCTCTTGCCACAGCGACTCGGTCAACCCCTCGAGAGCGAACTTGCTCGACGAGTAGAAGCCGTTGACCGGGAGGCTCGCGATTCCGTCCATCGACGAAACGTTGACGATCGTGCCCTGCTTGCGCGCGCGCATTCCGGGCAGAACGAGGCGCAGCATGGACACCGCACTGAAGAAGTTCACCTCGAAGATCGCGCGGTAGTGGCGCTCTTCCTGCTCCTCGATTGCACCGATGTAGTCGATGCCTGCGTTGTTGACGAGAACGTCGATCGCGCCGAACCGCTGCTCCGTCTGCTGGACCGCAACGACGCGTTGCTCGGCGTTCGTGACGTCCAGCGCGAGGGCGAGCGCCCTATCCGGATAACGGGCCGCGAGAGCGGCCATCGCGGCCTGCGAGCGCGCTCCGAGCGCGACGCGGTCGCCCTGCTGCAGCGCGTACTCTGCCAACGCATAGCCGAGGCCGCTCGAAGCGCCGGTGATGAGCCAGGTCTTTGCTTTCGTATTGCCGCTGTTCTTCGACATGTTCCTGATCCTTTATGTGGGTGAACGGTTAAGGGTTCTGTGTTGGCACTACGCGTTCGGCGGGAAGTCGGTAGACATGCTGAGCTCCGTCCACCGCTTGTCGGAGGCGATGCGAGCTAACTCGGCTTCCTCGACCGCGCGCGCGGCATCGCTGCCGAGCGGCAACCGCAACGGGGGTGCCTCGAGACCGGCGATCTGCATCAGTGCAGCGGCCGCGCGCGCCGGATCGCCTGGCTGCTTGCCGTTGTACTCGCGCTGAAAACGCGCGGTCGCTCCAACCGTGGCCGCGTAGATGGGGTTCTCCGGCGCGATGTTCGTGGAAGCGCCTGCGAAGTCGGTACGGAATCCGCCCGGCTCGATGATGGTCACCTTGATGCCGAAGGGGCCGACCTCCTTCAGAAGGACCTCCGAAAAGCCTTCGACGCCCCACTTCGCCGCCGCGTACGCGCCGCGCCCCATCGGCCCGACTCGCCCACCCACCGATGCGAACTGCATGATGTGCCCAGATCCTTGGCGCCGCAACAGCGGAATCGCAGCCTTGGTCACGTTGATCACGCCGAACAGATTCGTTTCGATCTGCGCGCGGAAGTCCTTCATGCTCGTGTCTTCGATCGAAGCGAGGTCGCCGTAGCCTGCGTTGTTGACGAGCACGTCGAGACGGCCGAACGAGTCGACTGCCGCTTGGATTGCTGCCGCCGCGGCGCTTTCGTCTGTTACGTCGAGAGCTACCGCGCGAACCTGGTCGCCGTAGCGCTCGGCCAGCGGCGAGAGCTGTTTCGGATTTCGCGCGGTAGCGACGAGCTTGTGTCCCGCAGCGAGAACCGCTTCGGCGAGCGCACGGCCGATACCGCGAGAGCTCCCAGTGATAAGCCAAACTTGATTCTTCATACGTGTCTCCTTTTCGAATCTGGTTAGCCGACGCGGAATGCGCCGTTTGATCGACGACAGTGGCGAGCGTTGCCGCGCTTGCGGGTTAGCCGATTCCCTCATTGCGCTTCGCGAATAGCGCGTCGTGAAAGCTTGCCGGCTTGTTCGCCGGCAAGCGGCTGATCAATACAGAGCGAGTCGACGACGCGACGACGCGATAGGCCACGCTTCCGAGCAGATTCGCAGCCGACGAAAGACCGCGTTGACCAGTGGCGCCAACGACGATGAGATCCGCGCCGACTTCGACCGCGACGTTGAGCAACTTCTCCCAAGGAGCGCCGCGGCGGACGAATGTCTCGACGATTACGCCGCTATCCGAGACGTTCTCCATGACCGCGGCGTCGAGTTGCTCCTGCGCCGCACCAGCAATGTCGTCGGCGAAGTGCGACGCCTCGAGCTGGTCCTCGTAGGCGTGAACCAACGCGAGCCGCGCCCCGGACGGCCCCGCCAGACGAAGTGCCTGCTGAAGCGCCCATCGGGCGCCCTCGCTGAAGTCCGTGCCGACGACGATCCACCGGGCCTGCATGACCTCAATCTAGGGTGGGCAGCAGCTAACTACCGTCGAACCCTCGAGAAATCGCCGTCAAATCGCCGTCAAACGGTTGCTTGCTCGAGTAACCGCGCCGCTTCGATCAGATCACCGGTCGTCGCACCCTCCGAGAACGCTTGGCGGATCCGACGCACCACCTCCAAGCTGGCCGGTTTGTCCGAACGCGACGCGGTGCGATGAAGGCTGAGCGCCGCACGCAGCTCGAGTGATCGCGAACCTTGACCCCGCGCGAGCTCGAGGGCTCGATTGAACGAGGACTTCGCCGCGACCGGCTCGGCCTTGGACAACAACTCGCCGCGAACGCGATGCAGCTCGGGTTCCCACGCGCGTTCGTCGTACTGCTCCGCGTACGCGAGCGTCTCTACGATCTCGGCGAGCCCGCGCTCGAACTGCCCGGCTCGCGTGGCCAGCTCGATGGCCGCGAGCGCAGAGCCGGTCTTGCCAGCTCGACTGGCTGCGTTCATCGACAGCACTTTGTCGAGCTCCGCAAGTGCGTTCGCCGCGGGCATCTGATCGAGCTCGGCGCTGGCGAGGTAGAAGACGACTGCCGCGCGTGTTAGCCCGAGACCGGCCCCAGCGTCGCTCGAAACCTGCATGCCGCGACGTGCGAACGCCAGCGCGCTCGCCGGATCGCGCCGCCAGCCGTGGACCGTCGCAGCTGCGGCGAGGCCGAGCGAGAGCGTGAACGGATCGCCGAGCGACTCGGCCAGTGCGACCGAGTCGAGCGCTCTGGCGAGCGCTGCATCGGGACGACCGATGAGCCATTCGGCGACGGCCAGGTTGCTGAACAGCAACGGCCCGTACGGAAACGAGGGTGCATCGGATCCCGGCGCGACGCTCGGAGCGCGGCCGATGCTGTTCGCGACATCGGCGAGCTGCCGTCGCGCGTCGACCGGGTGACCGCGATGTAGTTTGGCCGCCGCCGCCATCAGCGTGCCCCAGTTGCCGATGACCGGGTCCGAGATTCGAGTCGAAACCTCGGCGAGCTCGACCACGTGCGCCTCGATCTCGCGGAACGCACCGCGCAGCATCCGCGCTTGCTGCAATCCGACGAGCGCCGCCCCCAAGCTTGCATCGTCCTGGAGCTCTCGCGCGAGCTCGGCGGCGCGCGTGAACGCCGGAACGAGCTCGACGCTCTGCAGTCCGGTCGCGGCGATCGCGGCACGACCGAGTCTCTTGACGATGGTGAGCTCAATCCGATCGCGGTCGCGCGTCGCCGGCAAGCGCGGCAGGAGATCCCGCGCGCGTTGATAGTGTGCGAGCGTCTCGACGCCACCGGATCGATTCTCGGCGCGCAGCCCTGCAAGCTCGTAGTAGTGGATCGCCTTCTCCGTGCACTGCGCAGCATCGAAGTGCACAGCGAGCTCGGCTGCGATCGTGTCCACCGCATCGCCGTAGGCGGTTTCGAGTCGTTCGCCGATGCGACGGTGCGCAAGCCGCGTCGCCGACGACGACGCTCGCGTGCTCGCTGCATCTCGGTAGAGGTCGTGCACGAACGCGTATCGCGCTTGCAGCGTGCCGTCCGGCCAAGCGTCGGTTCCCATGTAGCGAACGAACCGCCCCTGCTCGGCGAGCCCTTCACAGCCGTTCTCGACGTCGTCGACCGAGGTCTCCAGCGCGTGCGCCACTGCGCCTACGGCGAATTCCAAACCGCAAGCGCTCGCCGCCTCGAGCATTCGCTGATGCGGTGGCGCGAGCCGATCGATCTGGATGTCGATTAGCTGTCGGATCGAGTCGGGTCGGTGTGCACGGATGTCGCCCATGGTCGCGAACAACTGCCATGCCCCGTCGATCAGCCGCACCATCCGGCGCGCCTCGAGGTCATCGAGCAAGGCGACCATGAACATCGGGTTACCGCCCGACCCCTCGTAGATCGCTTGCACGACGTTCGGCGAGCAATGTCTCGGCCATCGCGCTTCGAGGTACTCGCCGACTGCTGCTTCGGAAAGCGGTTCGAGAACGCGCGTCGCGGCTTGCCGGTGTGCGGTCAGCTCGCCGAGCACGTTCTTTAACGCGTCGGTCCTGCCGAGCTCGAGATGTCGGCACGTACCGACGACGAGCAAGCGTGCCGGTTCGCGGCGCCGTCCGAGCATGGCGAGTAGCTCGATTGTCGAGTGATCCGCCCACTGAAGGTCGTCGAGCGCGATGACGATCGGTACCTCGATACTCAGGAGCTCGAGCGCTTCGGTCAGCTCTCGCAGCAGCCGAGCTTGCGTGGCTCCTTGCACGCGAGCCTGTAGCGCGCCGAGGTCTCCATCTGCGACGAGGCCGGGCATCTGAAGCAGCCACGTCGGAGCATGACGTTTGAGGATGTCGACGACGCGGTCGCCGCGTTTCGCTCGGCACAGCGTTGCGAGCGCCGACAGGACCGGTAAAAAAGCTTCGCCGCTTCCGTACTGTTCGACACAGACGCCGCGGGCGACCGATGCGCCGGCCGCGATCGCATGTTCGAGGAGTGCATCGACGAGCGCGGTCTTTCCGATCCCCGCGGCGCCGGTCACGAAGACGAGCTGACGCTTGCGCTCGAGCGCGGTGTCGAGATGAGCGCGCAGCACCGCGAGCTCGTCGTTTCGCCCGATGAGCGACGAAGCCAGCGTTGGTTGCGGTGCCTGCCGCGATGCTTCCTCGCGAACGTCCGGCACGAACCGATAGCCGCGACCGATCACCGTCTCGATGACCGAGTCGCCAACTACGGATCGTACGTCGCGCACGTGCGTGCGGAGCAGGCTCTCGCTCATCACGACCTTGCCCCATACCGCCTCGATGAGCTCGTCCTGCGTCACCAGCCGCTTGGGGTTCTGCACCAAGTACTTGAGGATCGCGAACGGCTTCCTGCGAAGCTTCAGCTCGACGCCGTCCTTCGACAGTCGTTCATCGACGGGGTCGAGCCGAAATGGCGGGAACGAGAGAACCGGCATCGCTTGTCCAAAGACTAGCCTGGATTTTCACCGACGAGAATTGAGTTAAGAAAATGGTGACTCGCCGCTCCTTCGTGAGCGGCGAGTCCTCTTTGGGAATGATAAATTCTCCCGCGAATCCTCCTCGGGCGGAGCTCGTTCCAAGATTCTCACCGAACAGCGCGGCGGGCTCTCTCGGCGTCACGTCGTCAGACGAAGCGACGCAATCGCGAGGCGGCTACGCGACGAACGCCGAGGAGTAGCCACCTCGATGACGCTATCGCTTCGGCGCCTGAGCTTGTACGGCCTGTGCATCGGCGATCCGCGCACGCACTGCCGCGCGAATCGCGTCGCTCACCAGGGACCACCGCGCCGACACGGCCGCGAGATCTGATGGCGTCACGCGGTCCGCGTGCGCCTCGCGCTCGACCTCGGCCATCGGGGCGCGCAGCGGCTCGGCGACGTCGGCCCAGAACTCGGAAAGCTCGATTTTGGCCACGCCCCATCCTGCCCGACCCCCCACGCGGTCGCAAAACCAGTTTCGGGGCTCTACTCCGGACATTTCGCCTTGCAGAGCGACGGGTTACGAGCTTCGAGACGTCACAGTATTGGATCCACACCCCTCGACGCTCCGTCGCCGGGCAAGTCCGCGGACAGGGTAGGATTGCGGCCCGGCGCGGCGCTTGCTCGCCTGCCCGTCCTGATGTCGATGCGTCCCCTGATCGCCCCTGTCCTCGCCTTGGTCGCCTCCGTCACTGCAAGGAGCTCAACACCGACGTCACGTTCCGCGACGGCGGCGACGTCGAGAGCGGCCCGCTCAACCTGCTGCTCCACGCCGGCGTCGAGATCGAGCTCGAGCGCTGGCTGTCGGCGATCCTGATCGTCCACCAGGACGTCG
>DASWRS010000451.1:0-21638 GCA_036403075.1 Kofleriaceae bacterium | reverse complement strand
GCCGCGAGGCAGCTGATCGAGCAGGCGCTGCGCGACTACGGCCTGAGCTTCCGGGTCGACGACGGCGACCGCGACGTCGCAGACATCGAGCAGCACTACGACGCGCGCGGCGGCTGCTTCGAGCTGCTCGAGGCCGGCGGCGAGATCGTCGGTGTGCTCGGCTGGCGGCCTGCCGGCGACGGCATCATCGAGCTCAAGAAGCTGTACGTGTCGTCCAGCGCGCGCGGCCAGGGCCTCGGCCGCCGGGCGGTCGCCCGGGTGATCGATGCGGCGCGCGCCGCGGGTGCCCGGGCCATCGTGCTCGAGACCTCGCTGCGCCTGGTCGAGGCCAACCAGCTGTACCGAAAGCTCGGCTTCGCGCCGGTGCAAGGCGACGAGGCGGCGTCGTTCGCCACGCTGTCCGACGAGTGCGACCTGGCGTACCGGCTCGAGCTCGCGTAGACCTCCGCCAGCTTTCCCGAAATCCTGCTTGCGAGCTCCGCGCCATGATCGAATCGATCCATGGCTCGCGTCACTTCATGCCGAGCTGCCACATCAGGAACGCGTAGGTGTCGGCGTTCTGCTCGATCTTGTCCTTGACCTGATCGACGCCGGCGTGGCCGGCGTTGCGCTGGATCCGCAGCCACACCGGCGCGTCGCTGCCGGCGGCCCACTGCAGCAGCGCGGTGAACTTGCGCGCGTGCATCGGATCGACGCGATCGTCGTGATCGGCGCTCGACATCAGCACCGCGGGGTACGACACGCCCTGGGTCACGTGGTGGTACGGCGAGTAGGCGTGGAGCGCCTCGAACTGCGCGGCGTCCTCGGCGCTGCCGTACTCGGGGACCCAGGTCTTGCCCGAGCCGAACAGGTGGTAGCGGACCATGTCGAGCAGCGGGACCTCGCAGACCACGGCCTTGAACAGCTCGGGGGCCTGGGTCAGCGCCGCGCCGACGAGCAGGCCGCCGTTCGAGCCGCCGCTGATCGCCAGGTGGTCCGGGGAGGTCCAGCCGCTGGACTCGAGCCAGCGCGCCGCGGCGAGGAAGTCGTCGAACACGTGCTGCTTGGCGAGCAGCATGCCGGCCTTGTGCCAGTCCTCGCCGTACTCGCCGCCGCCTCGCAGGTTGGGGACGGCGACCATGCCGCCGTGCTCGAGCCACACCGCGTGGGCCGCCCACGATGACCGCGACGACACGAAGCCGGGCAGCGACGGCAGGTTGAAGCCGCCGTAGCCGGTCAGGTAGACCGGCGTCTTGCCGTCCTTGACCGCGTCCTTGCGGTGGACCAGGAACATCGTGATCTCGGTGCCATCCTTGGACGGATAGCGGACCTGCTCGGTCGTGAACTTCGAGGTGTCGATCGGCAGCGCGACCCGCGCCCACTCCTCGACGGTGCCGCGCTGGACCGACAGCTTGTAGACAACGTGGGGCTCGGTGAACGAGGTGTAGCCGATGTACGCGTCATCGTCGGCCGGCTCGCCGATCGGCCGGCCCGCGTTGCCCAGCGGCGGCAGGTCGACCTTGCGGATCAGCTTGCCGTGCAGGTCGTGGAGCTCGACCTCGGTCGCGGCGCTGCGCAGGTAGTTGAGCGCCAGGCTGCCGCCGACGACCGCGAACGACTCGAGGGTCGCGTCGCTGGCGGCGACGATCTCCTGCCAGCGGTCGCGTGCCGGCTTCTTCGGATCGACCGCGAAGATCCGGTAGTGCGGCGCGCCGTCGTTGGTGAGCACGTAGAACACGTCGCGGTGGTCGCTCACCGTGAACGTGGCGGGGACGCCCTCGACGAGCACGGTCCAGCCCTTCTGGCGGGCGCGCAGGTCCTTGAAGTACAGGTCGGTCGACCGCGTGCCGTGCTGGATCTGCGCGAACAGCCAGTGGCCGTCCCGCGACGCGGTGCCGCCGAGGAAGGTCTGCGGATTCCCGGTCGCCTCGTGGACGATCGGATCCCGGGCCGGATCGCTGCCGATCGCGTGGTAGCGCAGCTCGGCGAGGCCGGGCCGGTCGGCGACCGCGACCTGGGGGCTCGGTGCCGGCAACCGGACGTAGTAGAAGCCGCGGCTGTCGGACGCCCACGACACGCCGCCGTACTTGGTGCCGGGGATCGCGTCGGCCAACATCTTGCCGGTGGCGACCTCGATCAGGCCGAGCGCGGCCTCGTCGGCGTTGTGCTCGCTGCGGTTGAACGCGACGTAGCGGCCATCGCCGCTCGGCCACCAGCCGCGGAGCCCGGCCGAGCCGTCGGTCGACCAGGTGTTGGGATCGAGCAGCGTCTTCTCGTCGCCGCGCTCGCCCTGGCGCCAGTGCAGGATCGCCTTCTCCCGGTCCTTGTGCTTGCGCGTGAAGAAGTACCGGCCGCCGCGGTGGCGGGGCGGATCCACGTCGTCGAAGTAGAACACCTCGGTGAACCGCGCGGCGAGCGCGTCGCGGCCGGGCAGCTTGGCCAGGTGGTCGCGGGCGTAGCCGTCCTGGGCCTTCATCCAGTCCTGGACCTCGGGCAGCGACGGATCCTCGAGCCAGCGATACGGATCGTGCACCGCGGTGCCGTGGAGCTGGTCGACGACGTCGTCGCGCCGGGTCGGCGGGTAGTCGCGGGCGGGAGCGGCCGGGGCCGCGGCCCGCGGCGATGCAGCCGGCGGCTCGGCCGGGGCGGGGGCCGGGGCCGGGGCGGGGGCTGCGGCGGTGCGCGGCGGCGGCGCGCTGCCCGAGCACCCTCCGATCGAAGCTGCGAGCGCGGCGACCGCGGCCAGACTGCAACGACTCGTCATGGGAGGGTGATACCAGAGCCACGGCGGCACGCGCAGGGCAACCGCGCGGCCGGCGGACTCACCGGCGGCTCACCGGCGGCGGCGGGCCGCTCAGGGCGAGACGTGGCCGAGCCGGGTCGGGACGGCGAGGGCGCAGTTGCGGTGGCCGAGCTCGATCGCCTCGGTGTCACCGACGGCGAGCGCCTCGTCGAGCAGCCACTTCGAGATCGCGTGCGACAGCGCGTACTCTTCGCGCTTGTTCCACAGCCACGCCGCCATGTGGCTACCCTTGGTGAACGCGTTGGGAAACGCGAGCCGCCGCAGCTCGAGGCCCCCGGCGGCGACCGCGGCGCCGTACGCGGTCCACAGCGCGACGAACTCGCGCCACTCGTCGATCGACGGGTGCGGCGTGCGATCGTGGCGGCGGTCGGCCCAGCGCGAGAACGCGGCCTCGAGCGCGTCGAGCCGGCCGTGGCGCAGCCGGCGCGCCAGGTTGCCGCCGACCGGGCCGCGGGCGCCGGGCGGGGCGCCGAGCCGGGCGGCCTCGGCGATCCGCGCCAGGTCGTCGGTGACCGCGCCGGCGACGTCCTGGATCGCGCGCGCGGCGGCGCCCGGCGGCGCGTCGAGCTCGTTGGCGCGGCGCGCCAGCCAGGCGCGGGTGGCGTCGTCGCCCAGCGCGGTGTCCCAGGCGGTGACCGCGGACGCCAGGCTCGCGGCGGTCACCGGCTCGGCATCGAACGCCAGGTGCGCGGCCACGGCGCAGGGCAGCGGCGTCGGATCGGCGGCCGCCGGCGCCGCCGGATCGGCCGGGGCATGGCCCGCGGGCGCCCCGGTGACCGCGGCGGCCTCGACGACCAGCGGCCGGGTGGCGCGGCGGCGCGGCGCGACCAGCCAGCGCGCCCACAGCTCGCGCGACGACGGCGCCGCCGGATCGCCGGTGTGGCGCGCCGCGATACCCTCGAGCAGGAAGGTCAGCGGTGTCGCCGGCCAGCGCGCGGCGGCGGCGTGCTCGGCCAGCTCGGGCCACGCGCCGCGCTCGGCGGCGTCGCACGCGAGCCACTCGCCCGCGAGCTCGCGGACCGCGGCGTGGTCCTCGACGATCATCGCCAGCGAGCGCAGCAGCTCGCGCGCGGTCTGGGCATCGCCCCGGCCGGCGGCGAGCAGCGCCGTGGCCGCGATCTCGGCGTCGCCGAGCGGGCGGCGGGCGTCGCGGCGGGCCTCGACCCAGGCCACCGCGGTGCCGCTGCGGCTCGCCCACGCCGCGGCGCACAAGGCGAAGGCGGCGGGATCCGGACCCGGCCGGCTGAACATCGCCACCCGGTACGCGAGCCGGTGCGCGCCGGCGGGCACGAGCACCCAGCGGACCAGCGCGCTGCCGATCACCGGCACGACCAGCACGGCGATCATCGCCAGGCCGAGCCACCACAGCGAGACCGACCACAGCAGCGCCACGAACGCGGCCACCAGCACCAGCATCACGCCGCCGGCGATCCCGGCGAGCACCGACCACAGCAGGTAGCGCGCCGTGCGATCGCGGCGGCGCGCGTTGATCGCCGCTTGCCGCAGCCACTGCAGCACCACGTAGGGCAGGACGTACATGTTACGGCCTCCACCCCAGGGCGCGGCGCAGGCCGTCGCGGCTCGGCAGCGGGGCCGGGCGCTGTGGCGGCTCGGGCCGCGGCGGCGGCGCGTGCCGGGCCCACAGCTCGGCGACTAGGCGCTGGTACGGGTCGCGCAGCGCCGCGACCGCCGCGCGCACCATCTCGGCGGTGCGCAGCTTGGGCCCGAGCGGCGTCGCGTAGCTCGCGGCCTCGGCGAAGCCGAGCTCGAGCATGCCGAGCAGCTTCTGGGCCTCGCGCTCGATCTCGATCCGGCTGGCCTCGGCCGGCAGCCCGAGCACGAAGAACGGGTTGTCGAGGATCTTCATCGCACCCCCGAGTCGAAGCCCTTCTTGCGCGCCTCGCTGCTCTCGGGCAGGAGCTGCCACAGCGCCTTGACGATCCGGCGCAGGTCGGCGTTGTCGCCGCGCGCGATCGCCGCCTTGCCCTCGGTGACCAGGCGCTGCGCGGCGGGCAGGTCGCGGCACTTGCTGATCTCGGACGCCGCGTCCTCGAAGTACCATTCCCAGGCCTCGGGCGTGCGGTTGAACGCGGCGTTCGACAGCCGCTGGGCGAGCCGCATCTGGCGCTCGAGCTCGGCCGCGTCCTTGTCGCGCCGCGCCTTGTCCATCGCGGCGAGCACGTCCTGGAGCAGCGAGCGCTCGGGCTCGGTGCCGTACATGCCGACGGTCGACGACGCCGCGATCGCCGCGTGGCGCGCCTGGTGATCGAGCTCGGGCCACTTGCGGGCGAGGTCGGCCTCGGCCATCGTGCCGTCGACGTCGAGCAGCGCGCGCCGGGCCCGCTGGGCCGCATCGGCATCACCGCCGTGGGCCGCGTCGATGTCGCGCTCGGCCTCCGACAGCCGCGACTCGAGCCGATCGAGCTTCTCGATCACGTGGCCCAGGCCGTGGCGGAACGCGTCGGTGCGCAGCTCGACCAGCTGGCGGCGCAGGTCGCGCAGCGAGGCGTCGAGCGCGTCGGGCGCGGCGTCGGGCACCAGCAGGTGCGCCACGTGCTCGAACACCTGGTTGATCGCGGGCACCAGCGCGCGCGCCGCGAGCCGGCCGCCGCGGTCGAGCTCGATCGTGACCTCGACCGCCGTGCCGGTCGGCACCGTGTCGGTCACCGCGTCGCCGCCGATGTCGAGCGTGCCGACCAGCCGGCACAGGTGCGCCTGGCTGAGCTCGCCCTGCACGATCGGGATCCGCAGCACGCTCTCCGAGCTGCCTTTTGCCACGGTCTCGACGGTGTGGTGGGTGAACGTCCGGCGCGCGGGCAGCGGCGCGCCGCGCTCGAGGTAGGTCTGGACGTGGCCGCTGGCGAGCGCGACGCCGAGCGTGCGCGACAGCGGTGGATCGCCGATCGTCAGGCCCTGCACGATCGTCAGCGCCGGGGGGCTGACCACCACGGCCTCGCCGGCCGCGCCGCGCGCCTCGATCTGGAACGTCGACGCGCGCCGCGGCAACAGCGACACGGTGGTCAGCCACGTGCCGTCCGGGTTGACCGTCGCGTCCGAGCTGGTCCACGCGCCGTCGGCGCGCACCAGCTTGACCTTGGCCGGCGGATCGGCCCCGACGAACTTGCCGACCACGTGCGGCGTGAGGTCCGACGACACCGCGGGGTACTGCAGCCACACCGAGCGCCCGGTCGGCGCCGCGACCTGCGCCGCGCGGCCGTCGAGCCCGGCGGTCGCCGCGTACAGCGCCGCGCCCTGGGCGACCAGCGTCATCGGATCGTGGCCCTCGGCGATCTGGGCCTCGAGCCGCGCCGCGACCCGGGCGCGCACCATCGGCATCACGGTCGGTCCGCCGACCAGCACCAGCCGGGCGAGCTGCCCCGGCCCGAGGCCGTGCGCCGCCATCAGCCGGACGCAGACATCGACCGCGCGATCGACCAGCGGCGCGCACAGCCGCTCGACCGTGGCGCGGTCGAGCTCGAGGTCGACGTCGACCTCCTGGCCGTCGATCGCGAGCGGGTGGGCGAGCGTGACGTGGGCCGCTTCGCCGCGCGACAGCTCGATCTTGGCGTCCTCGGCCGCCATCCGCAGCGCGCGCAGCGCCCCGGCGTGCTCGGGGTTGTTGCGCCGCGGCACGACCGACAGCCGCGACGCCAGGTACTCGGTGATCGCCCAGTCGAAGTCGCGGCCGCCGAGGAAGTTGTCGCCGTCGTGGCCGACCACGCGGAGCAGCCCGTCGCGGGTCTCGAGCAGCGAGGCGTCGAACGTGCCGCCGCCGAGGTCGAACACCAGCCAGGTCCCGGCGCCGTCGTCGTCGGCGCGCCAGCCCGCCGCGAGCGCCGACGCGATCGGCTCCTGCAACAGCTCGACCCGCGCGAACCCGGCGAGCCGCGCGGCCTCGGACGTCGCCGCGCTCTGCGGCAGCTCGAACAGCGCCGGCACCGAGATCACCGCGCGCTCGATCGGCGCGCCGAGCTGGTCGGCGATGTCCTGGCGCAGCGCCTTGAGCACCTCGGCCGACAGCTGCTCGGGCGTACGCGTCGTCGGCCCGGCCGGAAACTCGATCGGCTTGCCGGTGCCCATCAGCCGCTTGAACTCGGCGGCGGTGTTCGTCGGATCCTGCTCGAGGAACCGGCGGGCCCGCGTCCCGACGGTCACCCGGCCTTGCTTGTCGATCCGGACCACCGACGGCGTGACCGTGGCGCCCTGCGCGTTGCGCACCACGCTGACGCGGTCGCCGTCGAACACGGCAGCGGCGGAGTTGGTGGTCCCGAGATCGATCCCTACATACAGAGGCGTGTCTGCCACGCCCGGAGTCTAGCAGCCCCGCGGGACGGCTAGCGTTGACGATAGACGATGAAGCCGCGCGTCGGATCGTACGGCGACACCGCGACGGTGACGCGGTCGCCGAGCACGACGCGGATCCGGTGGCGGCGGACCTTGCCCGCGAGCTTGGCCAGCACCTCGTGGCCATTGTCGAGCTTGACCCGAAAGTTACCGCCTTTCGCGATCAAGATGACTTCGCCGTCGAGATGTACAAGCTCTTCTTTGCTCACGGAATCCCCTCGCTGATCGGGCCGGCCCTGGATCACCCGCCGGTGTGGTGGGGACCCTTGGTTAGCACTATCTGGGCGCCAGGAAAAGCGCTCCGGAGCCAAGGGTGATCTACCCTGCCACCGTGGATCGCCAGACGCCTCGCGCCACCAGCGACGAGATCGCCCTCTACATCCGCACGTACTACTCGCTGCTGCGGTCGAGCGGCGACGTCCGCGTCCGCGCGTTCGAGGAGGCGCACCTGTCGTCGCGCTCGAGCCTGCACCTGGGCGCCGAGGCGTCCGAGCCCGACCTCGCGGCGTTCGCCTACTCGGCCGGCCGGCTGCCCGACTGCATGCCCCGGATCCGGCACATCGTGCTCGGCCAGTCGCACACCCAGTTCGACCACGCCGGCTACGTCGTCGACCGCTGGACGGTGGTGCGGACCCGCGGCCGGCGCCGGCCGCTGCGCTGGGACGGCGGCGACACCCTCGCGGCGTTCATCGCCTCGGCCTCCGACATCGACGATCTGGTCCCGATCCTCACCGCGTACCAGATCGAGTGGAACAAGCTGCGCGATCGGCTGCTCGCCGCGCGGATCAGCGACGTCGGCGATGACACCGCCCTGGCCGAGGCGCTCGGCGACGACGCGGCGGTCGCCCGGCTGCGCGGCGCGCTCGGCCCGCGCTCCGACGACATCCTGCGCGACATCATCGCCCACGACTGCGACCTGTTCGTCCGGCTGCTCGACGGCTCGTTCCGCGAGTACCAGCGCTCCGCCCAGCGCTGGTACCAGGCGATCGCCCCGGCGGTCCCGCCGGGCCGCCCGGTCTACTTCGTGTCGTCCAACAGCCACTCGCTGGCCAACCTGCTCGGCGGCTACGCCCGCAACCACAAGGACGAGATCCTCGCGTTCCTGCGCAGCTACAACGTCGAGCAGCTCGCGCCGCGCTACGACGAGGCCGTCGCCCGAGGCGATCTGCCCCTGGCGACCAACATCCTCTACTACTCACTGCGCGCGTACATCCACGGCCAGCCCAGCCGGATGAGCCACGTCCAGGAGTCCGACGCGGCGGCCGGCATCCGCGCGATCCCGTCGCCCGGCCGGATCGACGTCGACGCCCAGGTCATCGAGCTCGCCCGGCTGTCGCCCGACAACATCGATCCGCGGATCCAGCTGCGCGGCATCGAGCGCCTGCGCGACAGCCGCGCGATCATCATCAACATCGACTACCCGCTCGGGATGGCGGCCTATCACCACCTCTCGGCGGTCGCGCTCGGCGTCGACGACCTGCGCGGCATCTACATCATGGGCAAGGCGGCCACGCTCAACGGCCGGGTCGGCGACGTCATGATCAGCAAGGTCGTCCATGACGAGCACTCGGCCAACACGTTCCTGTTCCGCAACGCGCTGACCGCGGCCGACGTCCAGCCGTTCATGAAGCACGGCACGGTGCTCGACAACCAGAAGGCGCTGACCGTGCGCTCGGCGTTCCTCCAGAACCGCGAGTACATGGACGTGTTCTATCGCGAGGGCTACACGGTGATGGAGATGGAGGCCGGCCCGTACCTGTCGGCCGCCTACGAGATCGCCGAGCCGCGCCGCCACCCCAAGGACGAGATCGTGTCGCTGGTCGATCAGATGTCGTTCGAGCTCGGCGTGATCCACTACGCCTCGGACACACCGTACTCGCGCCGCCAGAGCCTTCTGTCCAAGAGCCTGTCGTACTTCGGCATGGAGAGCACCTACGGCGCCGCCGCGGCGATCGCCCAGCGGATCTTCCAGAACGAGATCGCGAGACTGGCGTGACCGCGGCCGGCGCCGCCGGGGCCACCGCCGGCACCGTCGTTGGCACCGTCGTGATCGGGGCCGGCGTCTCGGGCCTGGGCTTTGCCAACTGGTGGCGCGAGCGCCACCCCGGCGACGGCCTCGTCGTGCTGGAGGCCGCCGCCGAGCCCGGCGGCTACTGCCGCACGGTGGTCCAGGACGGCTTCGTCTGGGACTACTCGGGCCACTTCTTCCACTTCCGCGATCCGTCGATCGAGGCCTGGCTGCGCGCCCGGATGCCGGGCGAAGACGTCCGCAGCGTCGTCAAGCTTAGCGCGATCCGCTACGCCGGCCACGACATCGACTTCCCGTTCCAGAAGCACATCCACCAGCTGCCGCTCGACGAGTTCCTCGAGTGCCTGGTCGAGCTCTACTTCCGGCCCACCGGCGACGGCCCGCCGCGCTCGTTCGGCGAGATGCTCTATCGCCGGCTCGGCAAGGGCATCACCGACAAGTTCCTGCGGCCCTACAACGAGAAGCTCTACGCCACCGACCTCGACCGGCTCGATGTCGACGCGATGGGCCGGTTCTTCCCGCATGCCGACATCGCCGACATCATCGCCAGCATGCGGCCGCGCGCCCCGGGTGCGGGCGACGGCGGCTACAACGCCACGTTCAGCTATCCCGCCGGGGGCGCCGTCCAGTACATCCGCGCGCTGCTCCACGACCTGCCGCCCGGCACCGTGTGCTGCGGCGAGCCGGCCACCGCGATCGATCTCGCCGCCCGCGAGGTCGTGACCCCGCGCCGGCGGATCCGCTTCGACCGCATCGTGTCCTCGGCGCCGCTGCCGGCGCTCGCCCGGCTGTGCGGCGTCGCGCACGACGCGTCCGTGTTCTCGTCGAACAAGGTCGCCGTCTTCAACCTCGGCTTCGATCGCAAGGGCGCCCGCGACCTGCACTGGATGTACTTCCCCGACCGCTCGCTCGTGTTCTACCGGGTCGGCTGGTACGACAACATCCTGCCGCCGCGCCCCGGCACCGCCGACCGCATGAGCCTCTACGTCGAGATCGGTGCCCCGAGCCACACGGCGCTCGACGCCGACGCGCTGCTCGCCCGCGTGCTCGACGATCTGCGGCGCGAGGCGATCGTCACCGACCACCAGCTGGTCTCCCACCACCACGTCGTCCTCGACCCGGCCTACGTCCACATCACGCAGGCCTCGCTCGCCGAGACCGCGCGTCTCAAGGCCGAGCTCGCCGGCCACGGCATCCACTCGGTCGGCCGCTACGGCGGCTGGACCTACTGCTCGATCGAGGACAACCTGATCGAGACCCGCGCGTTGGCGCAGGCGCTGTGACCCGACCGCCGCCGGCTACGCGAACACGTCGGCGATGCTGGCGTTGGTGACGGCCTTCTCCATCCAGCGCTCCAGGGTCTCGCGATCCGTGCATGCTTCGATGCGCGCCTTGTCGTCCTTGCTCAGCTTGAGCTTCCGGATCGCGAACATCCGGCGCAGCGCGGCGCGCGCAACGGTCAGCTGACCTTCCGGCGTCGCCAGCTGCTCGATCTGCCGGCGGACCTCGGGACCGGCTGCTTGCAGCATCCACTCGCGGATGTCCTCCTCTCGGACCGCACTTCCGGGAACGCCGGATGTTCCCGGCATCCAGCCCGCATCGCCCTGTTTGGGTTTCGACATCGCCATGCTGCATATCACGCGGGGACGGCACGGTCATCGAGACGATTGCGAGCCGCGGCCCAACGCCTCGAGCGCCGTCAGTAGCGGTAATCGGCGCGCACGTAGTAGAACGCGCCGTCGGTGCCGTAGGGTGCGCCGGCGGACAGGCCGGCCGGGGTGTAGAGGAAGCTGTCGTTGAACCGGTTGTCCGGGCGCTTGACCTCGTCGGGGAACGTGTTGAACACGTTGGTCGCGCCGACGCTCCACCACAGGCCGCCGATCCGGTAGCCGAGGTCGACGTCGACCGTGACCTTGGCGCTGAACGACTCGTCGAGGAAGTTCCCGTCGGCGTCCTTGTCATCGCTGTGGAACACGGTCGGGCCGAAGTAGTTGGCGCGGGCGCCGACCGACCAGCCGCTGTAGTCCCAGCGCAGGCCGAGCGTGCCCTTCTGGCGCGGCAACAGGTCCTCGAGCCGGTTCTTGCCGTAGCGCCCGAGGAAGATCTGCTGGACGCGCGCGCCGCCGCCCTGGATCCCGGCGAAGCGCTGCAGCATGCTCTCGGGCACGTTGACGCTGTCGACGGTGGTATCGGTGAAGTTCGCCGCGGCCGCGGCCTTGAGCACGCCGCGCGACAGCGGGTGGCTGTAGTCGACCACGACGTCGACGCCGTTGGTCGTGGTGTCGACGGCGTTGACGAAGAACTGCGCCACGCCGACCCCGGGGAACGGGGAGAGCACGGAGCGCACGGCCTCACCGAACTTGCCGTTGTCGGTCGCGTCCTCGGTGCTGAACAGCCCCGAGAGCACCACGCGATCCTTGATGGTCACGCGATAGTAGTCGGCGCTCAGCGACAGGTTGCCGAGCAGCCGCGCGGTGAACCCGGCGCTGGCGTTGACCGAGGTCTCCTCCTTGAGGTGCGGCACACCGAAGGCCTCGGTCACCGGGCTGCGGTTCGGGCTGACCAGGATGTTGGTCAGGACGTTGCCGATCAGCTGGGTCGCGATCGTGCTGTACCACAGCTGCTGCAGGCCCGGCGCGCGGAACCCGGTCGACGCGGCGCCGCGCAGCGCGACCTCGTTGTCGCTGGTCTTGAACACGGTGAGCCGGCCCGCGACCTTGCCCGTCACCGTGCTGCCGAAGTCGCCGTAGTGCTCGAACCGGCCGCCGATGTCGACGTTGGTCCGCGCGGTCGGCTGGCTCTCGATCCCGGCGTAGATCGCCTCGCTCATCCGGCTGTTGCTCAACGCGTCCGACGGGCGGAACCCGGGGAACACCTGCGAGCCCGGGTTCTTCGGCGTGCCCGCCATGGTGGTCTCGGGGCCGAGCTCGTAGGACTCGGGCTGGCCGGCGTCGATGCGGTAGGTCTCGCGGCGCAGCTCGGCGCCGCCGACCAGCGACAGCGCCTTGAACACCTGCTGGTCGATGTTGCGCACGCCGTCGAAGTTGGCGATCGCCTGGTGGAAGTTCAGCGCGCCGGCGTCGAAGTGGGTCGGGCTCATCAAGCCGAGCGACGCGTTGAGGCTGTGGTCGACGAAGAAGTGGAAGCGGTCGCCGCCGTAGGTCACGCTGAGATCGCCCTGCCACGGCCCACGCTTGCCGCGCACGCCGGCGGTGGCGCTCCAGGCGTCGAGGCGCGGGTTGATCTCGGGCAGGAAGCCGTTGGGATAGACGCGGAGGTCGACCCGCTCCTCCTGCTCGGGGCGGCGGTAGAACCCGGACGCGTTGCCCTTGCGGTAGGTGTAGCCGCCCTGGGCGTGGGCCTCGAAGGTGTCGTCGAGCTTGTACGCGGCGTTGACGAAGGTCGTGCCGACGAGCGCGCCGGCCTGGCCGACGTCCATGGTGAAGTCCTGGCGGGTCAGGTTACGGCGCGCCAGCTCGGCGTCGGTGGCCTCGGTGCCGGTGATCCCGGGGAAGATGTCGCCGGTCCACGCCTTCGAGCGGTTGGTGCGGCCGCGCGAGAAGAACTCGCCGGTGATGTTGACGAACCCGCGGTCGCCGAGCTTGAACCCGGTGTTGGCGCCGAGCTTGAACTGGGCGCCGTCGTTGCCCGAGGTGATGCCGGTCATCGAGTACATGTCGACGACGTTGACCTCCTCCTTGAGCACGATGTTGATCACGCCGGCGATCGCGTCCGAGCCGTACTGCGAGGCGGCGCCGTCGCGCAGGATCTCGATCGGGGCGATCGCGCTGGTCGGGATCGCGTTGAGATCGACCCCGACGGTGCCGCCGTTGTAGATGTTGATCAGCGCGCTCTGGTGGAGGCGCTTGCCGTTGACCAGCACCAGCACGTGCTCGGGCCCGAGGCCGCGCAGCTCCGCCGGATCGATGTGGTCGGTGCCATCGACGATCGTGAGGTGGGTCGCGTTGAACGACGGCGCGATCGCGTTCAGGATCTGGTTGGTCTCGCTCTGGCTGGCCTCGGTGAGCACGTCGCTGGTGATCACGTCGACCGGCACCGGGGTCTCCAGCCGGCTGCGCGGCGTGCGCGATCCGATGATCGTGATCACCTCGCCCTGGCGATCCTCGGCGACCTGGACGTCGAGCACCGAGGGCTCGGCCGCGACGACGACGGTGCGCTCGACCGGCAGGTAGCCGGGCGCCTCGATCCGCACGACGTGCGGCCCGGGCGGTACCAGCAGCGAGTACTCGCCCTTGGCATCGGTGAACACGAACGCGCCGAGCTCGGCGATGCTGACGCTGGCGCCGGGCTGCGGCGTGTGGCCATCACCGGCGGTGACCGTGCCGCGCAGCGTGGTGGTGACCGGCGGCGGGGCAGGGGTCGCGACCACAGCCGGTGCGGGGCTCGGCTCTTGGGCCTGCGCCTGCGCCTGCGCCGGAGTCGCAATGATCATCAGACTCGCACCGATGATCGCGGCCAGTGTGGAGTGCGCGGTCGCCGAAGCCCTCGTCGATACTCTCGTCGGTGCGATCATGGTGGGCGCACCGTATCACCGCCGTGCGAAGGCCTCGCAAGCCGGTCGCGCAGCGATCTACGGCAGCTCCTGCGCGATCCCGATCGCGGCGTCATAGTTCGGTCATGGCAGCTACACACAAGGCGTATGTCGATGGCCGCTGGGTCGAGACCACGCGGCGCTTCGCGGTCCGCGATCCGTTCGACGGCGCGGTGATCGCCGAGGTCACCGATAGCGACGACGCGGTGGTCGACGCCGCGATCGACGCCGCGGCGCGCGCGTTCCCGCTGTGGCGCAGCCGGCCCGGTCCGGAGCGCGGCAAGCTGCTCGCCGAGGTCGCGCGGCGCATGCTCGCCGACGAGCGCCGGCTCGCCGAGCTGTGCACGCGCGAGAACGGCAAGCCGATCGCCGAGTCGGTCGCCGAGGTCCGCTACGCGGCGAGCTTCCTGTCGTGGTTCGCCGGCGAGGCCGAGCGGATCTACGGCGAGACCATCCCGGCCAGCCATCCCGGCCAGCGCATCACCGTGATCCGCGAGCCGGTCGGGCCGTGCGCGCTGATCACGCCGTGGAACTTCCCGCTCGCGATGCTGACCCGCAAGCTCGGGCCAGCGCTCGCGGCGGGCTGCACCGCCGTCGCCCGACCCGCGGCGCAGACTCCGCTCTCGGCGCTCGCGATCGCCGAGCTGTGCGATCAGGCCGGCCTGCCCGCCGGCGTGGTCAACCTGGTGCCGTCGTCCGACGCGGCGCGCACGGCGGGGCGGCTGATCGGCGCGCGGCAGATCCGCAAGGTCAGCTTCACCGGCTCGACCGAGGTCGGCAAGCGGATCCTGCGCAGCTGCGCCGACGACCTCAAGCGAGTCTCGCTCGAGCTCGGCGGCAATGCGCCGTTCGTGGTGTTCGGCGACGCCGACGTCGACGCCGCCGTGCGCGGCGCGATGGTCGCCAAGTTCCGCAACACCGGGCAGAGCTGCGTCGCCGCCAACCGCTTCATCCTCGAGGCGCCGATCGCCGAGGCGTTCACCAGCCGGCTGGTCGCCCAGGTCGCCCGGCTCAAGCTCGGCCGCGGCAGCGACGACGGCGTCGACCTCGGCCCGGTGATCGACGACGCCGCGGTCGCCAAGCTCCACAAGCTGGTCAGCGACGCGCTCGCCCGCGGCGCCCGGCTCGTCCACGGCCAGCCCCCCGCCGGCGGCTCGCGCCTGGTCGCGCCGGTCGTGCTCGCCGGGATCACGCCCGAGATGGCGATCTGGCGCGAGGAGATCTTCGGCCCGATCGTCACGCTGCGCACCGCGGCGGACGAGGCCGAGGCGATCGCCCAGGCCAACGACACCGATGCCGGGCTGGTCGCCTACTTCTACACCCGCGATGGCGCGCGCCAGACCCGGGTCGCCGAGGCGCTCGAGGCCGGCATGGTCGGCATCAACGAGGGACTGGTATCCACCGCCCAGGCGCCGTTCGGCGGGGTCAAGCACTCGGGCCTGGGCCGCGAGGGCAGCCGCCACGGCCTCGACGACTACACCCACCTCAAGTACCTGGCCGCGCGGGTGCAGCCCTCATGAAAGTCGTTCGTGTCGCCCCACTCGAAGGCTTCGGCGACGGCCGGTTGCAAACGCCGCTATAGTCCGCGCGATGTTCCGCCGACGTGAGCTCCTGATCGGCGCCGGTGCCGCCGCCTTGAGCGCCTGTGCCTCTGCTTCACGTGGGTCGGATCGCGCCGCGTCGCCGGGCGCCGTGCCATCGCACTGGCCGCCGTATCGCGACACACTGGCGATCGACGGGGCGGGAGGCATCTGGCTGATCTATCCCGATGACACGCCGGCCGACGAGGTCGCCCGGCTCGTGGCCTTCGAGCTCGCCGAGGCCCGCGCCTCGGGGCTCACGGCCGTGGTGACCACGGTCGCGCCGTCGGGGCGGTTCTGGCTCGACGACGCCGCGTTCGAGAAGACCAAGCGCGACGTCGCGGCCTGGCGGGCCAAGATCGCCGAGCACCCCGAGGCGCTGCTCCTGGTCGAGCGGGCGGCGGATCTGGAGATCGCGCGCCGCGATCGGCGGCTGGGCATCGTGTTCACCTTCCAGGGCACCGAGCCGCTCGGCGAGGACGCCGATCGGATCGCGCTGTTCCGCGAGCTCGGCGTCCGGGTCATCCAGCTGACCCACAATCGCCGCAATCTGGTCGGCGACGGCGCGATGGAGCCCGGCAACGCCGGCCTGTCCAGGTTCGGCCACGAGGTCGTGGCGCGGCTCGAGGCGGCCAGGATCGTCGTCGATCTAGCGCACGGCTCGCAGCGCACGATCCGCGACGGCATCGCCGCGTGCAAGGCCCCGATGCTGATCAGCCACACCGGCTGCCGCGCGCTGTCCGACCTGCCGCGCTGCACGCCCGACGCCGAGCTCCGCGCGCTGGCCGACAAGGGCGGCGTCGCCGGCATGATCTTCTGGCCGTACCTGCGCACCGACACCCAGCCGACGGCGATCGACCTGATCCGCCACCTCGAGCACGCGCTCGACGTCTGCGGCGAGGACCACGTCGGGATCGGCACCGACGCGTCGGTCGCGCCGATCGACCGCACGCCCGAGTTCGAGAAGCAGAACCGCGAGATGATCGCCGACATGGTCGAGCAGGGGATCTTCGCCCGCGGCCGCCCGGCGGAGCTCTACACCTTCCTCCCCGACCTCAACATGGCCAACCGCTTCGAGGTCCTCGGCGCGATGCTCGCGGCGCGCGGCCACTCCGACCGCCGGATCGCCAAGGTCCTCGGCGGCAACTTCGCCCGCGTCATGCGCGAGGTCTGGGGCGGCTGACCGCGCGCGCTGCCCTGTGTGCCATGCGCATCGGCGACCTCGGTGCGCATCCGTAGCGCGTCGTCGCGTCCGTCGCATGTTCGGGTCGGCGCGGGCTCGCGCGACGAACGGCAGGCACAACGGAAATGGGCACGAGCAGGCGCATCAGGCGGGAACAAAGAAGATCATTTGTCTCGCTTGATCCAGGAAGCGCTGGATGGCGAAGAGATCGTCATTGCGCGCGGCAATGAGCCCTTGGTCCGGCTGGTCCTCGTGGAATCGGCGCGCCCCCAGCGAAGCCTCGGCTGGGCCAAGGGCCAGGTGACCGTGGCGCCCGATTTCGACGCGCCTCTCGACGACTTCTCCGATTATCGATGAGCGTGCGGTACCTCTTCGATACCCACGTCTCCTCTGGCTTGCGACCGACGATCCGCAGCTGACACCGGCAGCTCGTGCGATCTTCATCGACAACGATCAGGAGTGCTTTCTCAGCGCGGCGAGCGTCTGGGAGATGGCGATCAAGTCGAGCCTGGGCGCACGCGCACACGGCCGCTGGCGGGCGAAGATCGCCGAGCTCAGGATGCACGCGAGGGCGTCCGACCGCGCGGCGATCGCCGGGTAGCTCGCGGCGATGTACCGGGGCCCGTATCCGAGCGGCCGGATACGGTGGTGGCCGGCGGCCGGCGCGACGCACGCCGCCGCCTGGCGTAGAACGCCGTGGACTTGTCCGCCTCCGAGGGCGTCCAGCCCTGCACCGCGTGAATGCCAGTGAAGCCGTCCGGGCAAAACTGCTGGTAGAGCTCCTTGCACAGCCCCTCGATGTGCAGGTATCGCTCGCGGTCGTTGCGGTAGGTCGCGGCCACGGCGCGGCGAAGTCGGCGCATGACCTTGCGGCCGGGTCCCGCGGCGAATTGCTCGTCCTGGAAGCACGCCGCAACATTCTGGGGATACATGCTGCGGTGGACGAAGTCGTCGAAGAAGCGGCCGTACCTGGTCTGTCCGAACCGGAAGTGGACGGACAGCGACGTCTCGACGTACTCGACGTGATGCCAGAACAGCGCCGGCATGAAGATCGCCTGGCCCGGCCGAACCAGACACTCGCAGCCGCCGACATAGCGCAGGAACGCACGGCGCTCGCGCTCCGACATGTGCTGGATACAGACCGAGCTGAATTTCTGGTGCGGCAACAGCTTCTTCGCTGCGATCGGCGGGATCAGGATGACGCGCTTGACCCCGAATACCTGATACATGAGCACCTGGCGCTGATCGCCGTCGAAGTGGAGATGAGAGAAGTTACCGGCATTGCCGATGAACATGAGCGTGCTCTCGTTGTTCCAGCAGATGGCGGGGGGCTCGATCAGGGCCGCGAGCGTGGGTGCAATCGGCTGCTCGATGCACATCCGCGGGGTGCGCGGGTTCAGCGCCACGTAGTCGAGGTAGTTGGCGAGCGTCGTGCGCTCCGGCTGTCCCGCTTCTCGCGCGTTTGCGTAGTAGAGGTTCGCGGTATAGTTCCACTGCACCACGAACTCCATGTCACCGATCGCGCGTTGTGCGGCGCGCGCGGTCGCGAGCCTGCGGATCGGTTGGTCATCGAACAGACCATCGATGAGCACAGGCTGGCGAGTCGCGACATGGCGCGACCGGAACTCCGGTACAGGGGCGGCGACTCGCGCGACGCGGAGCGGGGCAGCCACGGATCCTCCTCGAACCGATGCAGAGCTACTGCCTGGCCCGTGGCGTCAGATCGGTCGAATTCATGCGTTCTGGCAGATCGGGTAAGCCGTTTGAACCGTATCCCAGGGGTCATTGGCATCGCCGGCGTGGACCCGGAGCTGCTGCTCCGTGGTGAGGACCTGGAGGGATTCCTTGCGCAGACGGAGGGTCTTCAGCTGCTTAGTTCGCTTGGTTTGCATGGGGAAACGGTAGTGACTTCGCTTATTGAAGTAAAGGCGTTCTCGTGCGGGTTTACTGCCTACAACCTACCCCGTGCGCCATCGCGCGCGTCCGGTCGAAACGTGACGGGAGTCGGAGTTGAAGTAGCTCGGCAAGGCCGGTCTACCCGACGTCGAGCAATGTACGCCCGCTGACACTGCCGGCATCCGGTGGTGCGTGCGACTTCAGCCGGACGCAGACGGCGAATGCCTACTTCATCATACGAAGTTCGATACTATCAAGCGTGCTCCGGGCCCTGCAGGTCTTCGACGCGGCCGCGCGCTCCCGGAGCCATGTACGGGCGGGTGCGGACCACGTCGAGCTCGGCCCCCGCGGCGCGTGCCGCCGATGAACGTCGGGCTGTTCTACCGGCCCCGGCCGACGCCCGGCACCATCTTCGGCGCGGGCATCGCCGCCGACGACTTCGTCCACTCCCTGCTGCGGCACGGGACCTGCGCGCCGCAGCTGTTCTGCGCCCCGCACGACCTCGAGGACGCCGAGGCGCGCCTCGGCGTGCGCCCGCGCGACGAGCGCCGGCTCCTCGACGAGCGGACGGCGCGCGCCATCGATGTGTGGCACTCGCCCTACGGCAACTCGTTCGAGCCGCTCAACCTGCGCAGCGCGCGGCCGGGCCGTTATCACCCGATCACGCTCGCCCACCACTCGGTCAGCTACCAGGGCCTCCTGCACCACTGGTTCCTGCGCTTGCTGCTCCAGGATGTGCAGCCATTCGATGCGATCGTGTGTTCGACCACCGCGGCGCGGGACGCGATCGCCAAGATCTTCGCGCGGGTCGCCGACCTGGCGGGCCGCCAGATCGGCGCCCGCCTCGCGTTTCGCGGCCGCCTCGAGGTCATCCCGCTCGGGGTCGACACCGAACGGTTCGCGCCCGGCGATCGCAGCGCGGCGCGCGCCCGGCTGGGTCTGCCGCGCAACGCGCTGCTGCTGTTGTGGCTGGGCCGGTTCTCGGCTCACGACAAGGCGGACCTCCTGCCCACGCTGCGCCTGTTTCGGGACCTCGTGCGCGCCAACCCCAGGCGCGCGCTGCGCTTGATCCTCGCCGGCACCGACTCGTTCACCGGCGAGTCGAGGGTGCTCGACGCGTACGCCGGCGAGCTCGGCGTCGCCGATCGCATCACGATCCTCCGCGGCGTGAGCGCCGATGACAAGCCCTTCCTCTATCGCGCCGCCGACGTGTTCCTGTCACCGGTGGACAACGTCCAGGAGATGTTCGGCATCACGCCGATCGAGGCGATGGCCTGCGGCATCCCGCAGGTCGTCGCCGACTGGAACGGCTACCGCGATCTGGTCGTGCATGGCGAGACCGGCTTCCGCGTGGCGACGCACTGGGCGGACTGCGACGATGAGGCGGCGCACCTCAGCCTGCTCCCGAACGCCCACCAGCGCGACCACCTGACCCTGGCGCTCTCGGTGGCCGTCGACTTCGCGCAGTACCGCGCGTTCGTCCAGACGTTGATCGACCGCCCGGCGTTGCGGCGCGAGATGGCGGCGGCGTCCCGGGCGCGCGCCGTGGCCTGCTTCGGCTGGAAGCCCGTGATCGCCCGCCTCGAGACGCTCTGGCGCGAGCTGCGGCGGATGGCCGGCGCGCGTCCGGTGCGCGGTGGGCGCGACCGCTACGAGCGACCGGCGTTCTTCGCGAGCTTCGCGGGCCACGCCACCCACATCCTCGGGGCCCACGCGCGCGTCCGGCTGACGCGCGCCGGGCGTGACCTGATCCGCGGCCGGGAGGGCCTCCCCGCCTACCACGCCGCCGGCGGCGTGCTCGATCCACGGCTGATCGAGCGGCTCCTGGCGGCGCTGGCCTCCGTCCGCGCGGCCCGCGGCGCTTCGCTCGGCGAGCTCACCCGCCGCGCGGCGAAGCCCAACCGGGCCCTCCGGCACCTCATGTGGTTATTGAAGTACGGCTTCGTGGAGCGCGCGCCTTAGTCGGTTACCCCGACGCGGAACCGAACCCCCCACGATGTGACCAGCTGGTGCTGAAACCAGCGACTTGACTTAGTCAAATGACCCGACTAACCTTACATGCTTGAAAGTCGTAAACATTCATGAGGCGAAGACACACCTGTCTCGCTTGATCCAGGAAGCGCTGGATGGCGAAGAGATCGTGATTGCACGCGGCAATGAGCCCTTGGTCCGGCTGGTCCTCGTGGAGTCGGCGCGCCCCCAGCGAAGCCTCGGCTGGGCCAAGGGCCAGGTGACCGTGGCGCCCGATTTCGACGCGCCTCTCGACGACTTCTCCGATTATCGATGAGCGTGCGGTACCTCTTCGATACCCACGTCTTCCTCTGGCTTGCGACCGACGATCTGCAGCTGACACCGGCAGCTCGCGCGATCTTCATCGACAACGGCCAGGAGTGCTTTCTCAGCGCCGCGAGCGTCTGGGAGATGGCGATCAAGTCGAGCCTGGGCAAGCTCAGGCTCGCGACCAGCCTGGAGCAACTGGTGCGCGGTGGTCTCGAGCGTGGTCTCCGGTTGCTCGACGTCACCAGCGGCCAGGCATATCTCGTCGAGCGATTGCCGTTCCACCATCGCGATCCGTTCGACCGGATCCTCGTCGCACAGGCCATGCACGAAGGGATGAGGCTGGTCAGTCGGGACGAGCAGCTCGACGCATACCCGGTCACCCGCATCTGGTCGTGACACCCCGCAGGAGAGCGCATCAGGAAGTACCTATCGAAGTGCGTCGCCCCGCTGCCGGCAGGCGCACACGGCCGCGCTGCGAGCTAGGCTTGCGCCGTGACTGACGGACCGCGCAGCGACCGGCCGCCCCGCGACCCCGCGCATCCCCTGCAGGGCGCGCACATCGTCGTCGGCGTCGCCGGCGGGATCGCGGCGTACAAGGCCGCCGAGCTGGTCCGGCTGTTCGACAAGGCCGGTGCCCGCGTCGACGTCGCGATGACCGCGCGGGCCCAGAAGTTCGTCGGGCCGATGACGTTCCAGGCGCTGACCCGCCGGCCGGTGTTCACCGACCTGTTCAGCCTGACCGAGGAGGCGACGATCGGCCACATCCAGCTCGCCGACGAGGCCGACCTCGTGGTGATCGCGCCGGCGACCGCCAACGCGCTGGCGCGGCTCGCGGCAGGGCAGGCCGACGATCCGGTCGCGGCGATCGCGCTGGCGACCCGCGCGCCGGTGCTGGTCGCGCCGTCGATGAACGTCAACATGTGGGCCCATCCGCTGACCCGGGCGAACCTGGTGCGCCTGGTCGAGATCGCCGGCTACCGCGTGGTCGGTCC
>DASWRS010000450.1:0-3399 GCA_036403075.1 Kofleriaceae bacterium | reverse complement strand
CACCTCGGCCCAGCCGGGCGCGCGGATCCGGCCGATGTAGATCTTGGGGTGCTTGGTCTTGTCGGCGTGCTCGGCGTCGGTCGCGAGCTGCTCGAACAGCTTCTCGCCCGGCCGGACGCCGTTGAACTTGATCTCGATGTCGATGCCGGGGCGGAACCCCGACAGCGTGATCAGATCGCGGGCGAGGTCGACGATCTTGACCGGCTCGCCCATGTCGAGGATGAAGATCTCGCCGCCGGTGCCCATCGCGCCGGCCTGCAGCACCAGCTGGCTGGCCTCGGGGATCGTCATGAAGTAGCGCTGCATGTCCGGGTGCGTGACGGTCACCGGACCGCCGGCGGCGATCTGCTGCTTGAAGATCGGGATCACCGAGCCGTTCGACCCGAGTACGTTGCCGAACCGCACGGTGACGAACCGGGTCCGGCTGCGCAGCGCGAGCGCCTGGGTGTAGATCTCGGCGATGCGCTTGGTCGCGCCCATCACGGAGGTCGGGTTGACCGCCTTGTCGGTCGAGATCAGGACGAAGCGCTCGACGCCGTTGCGATCGGCGAGATCGGCGATCAGCCGGGTGCCGCCGATGTTGTTCTTGATCGCCTCGCCGGGGTTCTGCTCCATCATCGGCACGTGCTTGTGCGCGGCGGCGTGGAACACGATCGAGGGCCGGGTCTCGCCGAACACGGCGGTCATCCGGCGCGGGTCGGTGACGTCGCCGATCCACGGCTCGATCGCGAGGTCCGGGTACAGGCCGGTGAGCTCGCGGTGGATCTCGAACAGCGCGTTCTCGAACCGCTCGACGAGCACCAGGCGCGCCGGCGCGTAGCGGCAGACCTGGCGGCACAGCTCGCTGCCGATGCTGCCGCCGGCGCCGGTCACCATGACGACCGAGCCGCGGATCGACGCGTTGAGCTGGTCCTCGTCGAGCGAGACCGGCTCGCGGCCGAGCAGGTCCTCGATCGCGACCTCGCGGATCCGCGACAGGTTCACCCGGTCGCCGACGATCTCGTAGATCCCGGGGATGATCTTGGTCTCGAGCCCGGCATTGCGGCAGCGCATCGTGATCGCGCGGATCTGCGGGCCCGCGGCGTTGGCGATCGTGATCAGCACGCGGGTGACGCGCTTGCGCGCGGCGATCTCGGCGACCTCGTCGATCCGGCCGAGCACCGCCAGCCCGCCGATCCGCATCCCGACCTTGAGGTGATCGTCGTCGAGGAAGCCGACCGGGTGCAGCGCGAGGTCGGGGCGCGACGCGATCTCGCGGGCGACCACGATCCCGGCGTCGCCCGCGCCGATCAGCAGCACGCGCTCGCGCTTGCGGCCGACGGCGCGCCGCTTGCGGTCGACGACCTCGCCGAAGATCCGCCGGATCGCGCGCACGCCGACCAGGCCGACGAAGCCGAGGTAGAAGTTCATGCACAAGACGCCGTACGGCACGAGCACGAACTCCCGCATCACCGGCAGCGCGAGCCGCAGGCCCGCCAGGATCGCGGTGGCGAACGCCACGGCGACCGCGATCCGCGCGGACTCCCGCATGCTGATGTAGCGCCACGACAGCCGCGGCACGCCGAACGCGCTGAGCGCGAAGTACTCGATCAGCACCACGTACGGCCAGCCGATCAGCGATGGCGAGCGCCAGACCTCGGGGAGCGAGAACTCGAACCGGAACAGGAAGGCGAGCCAGTAGGCGGCCGACAGCACGGCGAGATCGAAGACGGCCTGCACACTCTGGCGAACAAAACGCGGCATTCGGGAACCAGGGACTTAGTTACGCAGCGCGGCCGAGTTGTTCATTCCGACGCGACGCGCGGCCCGGCCGAGCGCGGCTCGCAACGTGAAGAACCCCTTAGGGATTTTGCGCCGTGCGGCCAGCGCACAGCCGGTCGGGGTGACGCACGCCGCAGTGTGGGTTGGCCACCCCTCGAACGATCTGCGGCGCCAGCGCTCGCCCGGGCGGATCCGCCGACTACCGCTCGCCGCCGGCGCTGGCCTTGTCCTCCGGCGCGTGCTGGAAAACCGGAGACGCCACGGGCGGTGCGGCCGCTGGCGCCGGAACCGCCGACAGCGCGGAGGCGACCGGAGCGGCGGGCGCGGTGAGGAACTCGACCACCGCCTGGTTGAAGTTGTCCGGATCTTGCCACAGCGCGAAGTGGCTCGCGGCGTCGAACACCTTGAGCTGCGCGTTGGGGATCAGCCGGGCCATCTCCTCGATCTGATCGAGCACGATCACCTCGTCGTGATCGCCATCGGCCATCATCACCGGCGCCTTGATCCCGCGCAGCTGGTCCCGGGTGATGCCGGTCGGGTTGCGCCACAGCGGCAGCAGCGCCTCGACCAGCGCGTTGTACGGCAGCCCCGCCCTCGACAGCCGCGCGTAGTCGCTGCGGCACCGCACCGAGTACGCCGAGAACGTCGGGCTCGGCACGCTGCGCGGCTTGGAGCCGGTGGCGTCGTAGTTGGCGCCGAACACGAACAGCCGGTCGACGCGGTCGGCGTACGCGATGCCGAGCTTGAGCGCGACCTCGCCGCCGTCGCTCCAGCCGACCACCGAGGCGCGCGCGACCGCGAGCTTGTCGAGCACGGCGACGACATCGACCGCCATCTGGTCGTAGGTGATCGCCACCTTGCCCTTGGTGCTGCGGCCCTGGCCGCGGCTGTCGATCGCGATGACCTGGAACCGATCGATCAGCGCGGGCAGCTGGAAGCCGAAATGGTCGGAGTTACCGAGCCCGCCATGCAGCAGCACGACCGGATCGCCGTTGCCGTACACCGCGTAGTGGATCTTGGCCCCGGCGACCTCGACGTCGCCTTCCGCGTCGGCCTTCGGCATCGCCGGCGGTTTCGGCAGCGTCTGCCAGCGCGGCTTGCCGGCGTGCGCGTCCGCCGAGATCGCCAAAGCGACCAGGACAGCGACACGCCACGAGCGCACCAATCCATCTTGGGGCATCGCGTCCCGGAACGCGAGCCCCGTGTTGCGCGGATCCAGCCGGCCGGCCCCGCGCCCGGACGCCGGACGCCGGACGCCAGGGAGGAGGCTCGCCTCGCACCCGGCCGGACACCGAGTTACACGGCGCGGCGTCGTCACGCGACCCCGCGCCACGCCGGGCGAGCCTGCCGCCGAACATCGCAGGCTGTTCTTGCGTCAAAGTCTCTGCTCTTGGCCATGAAGGTGTTGTTCGCGATCCCGGCGCTCGACAAGGCAGGCCCCGATCGCGTGTTCTTCGAGCTGCTCCGGGCGCTCGACCGCAGCCGGTTCTCGCCGGCGCTGGTGACCAGCAAGCCCGGCGGCCACTACCGCGCGCGCCTGCCCGGCGATGTCGAGGTCCACCACCTCGGGGACGAGGTCGGGGTCGCGACGCGCTATCCGGTGCTGCCGCTCGCGCGCCTGGTCCGGCGCCTCCGCCC
>DASWRS010000449.1:0-12532 GCA_036403075.1 Kofleriaceae bacterium | reverse complement strand
GGGCGATCTGCGCATTCTCGCCGCAGCGGCGGTGTCACAGCGACGAACCGGCGCACGTGCCGCGCGCCTCGGCGGCCCGCTTAGGGCGGTCTCTGAGTGGCACGTGCCATGAAGCCGAGAAGCGTAACCAAGCAAACATGGGAGCGCCGATGACCCTCGCCTTACACCACTGGCGGAGCGCACTCGCGCTGGCCGCCCTCGCTGCCGGTTGCGGCAGCACGAAGCACCCGGTCGACGACAATCCTGGCGACGTCGGCCAGCCGCAGTCGGATTCGCCACCCGACACCACGCCCCAGGACCCGGGGCCGCCCGACGGCGACATGCCGCAGCCGCCGGCGTGCCGCACCGCCGCCACGACCGGCAGCACGGTGTTCGCGCTGGACACCGGGGTCGGCGGGCTGACGCTGCACAGCGACGTCGCGGTCGACCCCGCGGGCGACGTGTTCTACGCCCGTGCCACGGGCGACGCGTTCTCCGTCGCCAAGTACGCGCCCGACGGCCGGCTGGTCTACCGGGTGCCGTTCGGCGAGGTGGTCGCGGTCGACGCCAAGGGCAACGCCTATATCGCCGCGTCGTTCACCAAGCCGCTCGACATCGGCCTCGGCGTGATGGTGCCCGATGCCGACATGGACGTGTTCGTGGCCAAGCTCGCGCCCGACGGCACGCCGGTGTTCGCCCGGCCGCTCGGCATGTGCCCGGACAGCGTGCGTAGCATCGCGGTCGCCGCCGACGGCCGGATCGCGGTGTCGGGCGACGAGATGGGCACGGTCGTGCTCGATGCCTCCGGCAAGCTCCTGTTCATGACCACGTTCTCCGGCGCCCTGGCGTTCGACTCCGCCGGCAACCTGATCGTCGGCGGCTCGTTCATGGGCACGCTCGATCTCGGCGGTGGCACCGTGTTCCAGACCGGCGGCGACCTCGACGGCTTCGTGGTCAAGCTCGACCGCGATGGCAATGCCGTGTGGAGCCTCCAGATCGGCGACGCCAGCCTGCCGATCCAGCTGCTCGCCAGTGGCACCCCGGTGACGGCGCCGACCCGCCAGCTCGTCGCCTCGGTCGCGGTCGGCCCCGGCGACGAGGTCGTGTTCGTCGGCCAGTTCGACTACGACGTCAAGCTGTTCGACAGCGATCACGTCGCGGCCATGGTCGACATCGCGTCGGTGCCGCTGCGCTCGGGCGGCTTCATCGTCGCGCTCGACGCCTCCGGCAAGGTCAAGCTCCAGGAGGTCCGGCTCGGGCTCGACGGCTACAGCGACGTCGCGGTCGATGCCCGCGGCAGCATCATCGCCACCGGCATGGAGCTCGCCGAGGCCAGCCCGCCGTTCCGCGACGCGCTGTTGACCAAGCTCGATGCCAGCGGCAATTTCTTGTTCGGCCGCACCAACGAGATCGGCGCGGGCCACGCGGTCGCGGCCGATGCCTGCGGCAACGTGTTCTGGTCGGCCTCGATCCGTAAGGGCGGACCCGATCAGCCGATGATGGCGCACCTGTTCAAGCTCGCTCCGTAAGCTTGCATTCCAATTCCCCCCCGCGGTGAAACCCGAATTCGGATATCGAATTCGGGTTTTCGCATTCCCGGGCGATGTCAGGTGGCGCACGGAACGCGCTCGAGGGGACGAGCGTGGGGGGTGCGCTGCGATGACCGGGTACATCACCGGCTGCGCATCACCGACGACACCCACGTCCGGAGGATGCACATCGTCGCTCCCGGGACCCCTCGAGGCTTACGTTTCGAGGTGGTGGTGTTCCGCAAAGTCGACACAGCGGGCTCGCACTGCAATGCATATTGCAGTCGACTTTGCACGTGAGTTTTGCGTGACGACGCTATTGCAATACCAACTCAGAAATGTCACTTGACTGGTCCATGACCGGTGCATCGACCGCCCCGATTCGAAGCTTCAACCGCTACGAGCTCAAGTACGTCATCCACGCCTCGCAGATCGACGGTATCGTGGCTGACGTACTGGGCCAGATGTCACCGGACCTTCACGGTGACGCGAGCGGCTCGTACGTGATCTCGAACCTGTATTACGACAGCCCCGAGCTGCACATGCTGCAGTCGAAGATCTTCGGGACCAACTACCGGCGCAAGCTGCGCGTCCGGATCTATGGCAACGGCACGCACGAGCCGCCGCGCACTGCGATGGTCGAGATCAAGCAGCGCCTGAGCCGGACCACCCAGAAGCGGCGCGTTGTGGTCCCGATCGGCGAGGCGCTGCAGATCTGCGAGGCGCGCAGCACGTGGCAGTGGGATGACCCCGCGGATCAGGCCGTCGCCGACGAGATCCGATGCCTGGTCCTGGCGCTCGCGCTGCGTCCGGCGTGCACGATCTCGTACCGGCGTCGCGCCTTCGTCGGCAGCCGGTTCGAGCCCGGGCTCCGCCTGACCTTCGATACCGATCTCTGGGGGGCTCCGCCGCGGCTCGATTTCTACACCCTGCGGCCCACGACGTTCCTCATGCCCCGCGACTGGTCGATCCTCGAGATCAAGGTCGACGACAGAGTACCGAACTGGATCAACGAGCTTGTCACCCGGCATGACTGCCAGCTTCGGCGCGTCAGCAAGTACTGCCTGGGAATGGTCAAGCTCCACGATATCAAGCTGCCGATGGCGGCCTGGCCATCGAGCGGCGATCGCCGACCGGGGCGGCTCGGCTCCGCCGACTCCGATGCTCTCGAGCACGACGCCATCGATCCCCGCCACGTCCTCGTTTCCCCACCGGCCCTCCACCTGCCGTCTCGCAACCTGGACTCCGATTCCACCACGAGCAGCTAAAGCGCTGCGCCAAGGAAGCCATGAACCCGACCGATCAGAAGTCCATCTCCGATACCTTTCAGGGTCTGCTCGATCTGAGCTCCGCGATCCCGCCGGAGCAGATCGCCATCGGGCTGGGCCTGAGCCTCGTGCTCAGCCTGGCGATCGCGACGACCTATCGCCTCACCCACCGCGGCGTGTCCTACTCGCAAACCTATGCGCATACCCTGGTCATCATGTGCATGGTGATCGCCGTGATCATGATGATCGTCGGATCGAGCATCGCCCGCGCGTTCTCGCTGGTCGGCGCGATGTCGATCATCCGGTTCCGCAACGCGGTCAAGGAGACCAAGGACATCGGCTTCATCTTCCTGGTCATGGCGATCGGCATGGCGTGCGGCGCGCGGTTCTACACGCTCGCGGCGATCGCGGCGTTTCTGCTCTGCACCGTCATCCTGGTGCTGTTCCGGGCCAACCTGTTCGGCAAGGCCCAGAGCGCGCGCATCCTGTGCGTCCGGCTGCCCGCCGACCGCGATCACGAGGGCACGCTGTCGCCGGTGTTCTCGCGCTATCTCGAGGACAGTAACCTGATCTCGATGGAATCGGTGGGAGGGGGCAGTCAGCAGGAGCTGGTCTACAGCGTGGTGCTCAAGCGCAACGCCGAGCCGCGCCGGCTGATCGAGAACCTGCGCCACGTCAACGAGAACCAGAAGGTCAGCCTGGTGCTCGGCCAGCAAGAAGTCGACCTGTGAGAGGACCGTTTCGCAAGAAGCTCTGGGTCCTGGTTCCGTCGCTGCTCGCGCTGCTCGCCATGATCCCGGCCTACTCGAGGAGCGCACAGGACGTGATCGCCGGCCCGGCACACGTCCGGCAGCTGACGTTCGACAGCAAGGGCCCGAGCGAGGTGATCAACGAGTTCGCGGTCGCATCGCCGGACGGCAAGTACTTCGTGGTCCAGCACTCCGAGGATCCCAAGCTCGTGACCTTGCCGGACGGCACCCGGACGATGGACTTCAAGGAGACGTCCAACTGGGACATCATTCGTTACAACGCGGACGGCTCGGGCCGGCTCCAGCTCACCGACGAGCCGGTGTCCGAGGACCAGCCGACGTGGTCACCCGATGGCAAGACCATCGTCTACCGCAAGGTCAATGGCAAGTCGTTCGATCTGTACCTGATGGACGCCGACGGCAAGAACAAGCGCGAGCTGCTGATCGATCCCGCGCACGACGAGAAGACGCCCGCGTTCTCGCGCGATGGCAAGAAGGTCGTGTTCTTCTCCAACCGCGACGGCATCAAGTGGAACCTGTACTCGATCGACGTCGCGACCCGCAAGGTCGAGCGCCTGACCCACGACGAGGTCGAGGACAAGCACCCGCAGTACACGCCGGACGGCCACGTGGTGTTCCACTCGAGCCGCGGCGCGACCCACGTGACGCTCGAGGGCGGCGAGCCGTTCGACGTCATGAACCTGTGGTCGCTCGATCCCGCCACCGGCAAGCTCGCCGAGCTCACGCGCTCGGAGAGCGTCACCTCCGCGTATGGCATGCGCGACAACCGCCATGCCTGGATCTCGCCGGACGGCAAGTACGTCGCCTATCACAGCAACGTCATCGAGGCCGAGCGCAAGCATCCGGGGATCTATCGCAAGCACCATCGCGAGCTGTGCATCGCGAGGGTCGATGGCTCGCGCCGCGTGTTCCTGACCACCGGTGACCACCGCAACTTCAAGCATCCGACCTGGTCCGCCGACGGCAAAGGCCTGTTCTTCGTGTTCAAGGAGAAGGGTCAGGCGTGGAACGCCGGGTTCATGGACGTCACCGAGGCGCTCGAACGGCTCCGCTGAGCCGCAACCAACATTCACGGAACAGGTGAAACGCATGCTGCGCAAGCTGCTTCCCAGGGAAACCTCGTTCTTCGACTTCTTCGAGCAGCACGCCGAGCTCACGGTCGACGGAGCGACCGAGTTCCTGTCGCTGGTCAGCTCGGGCGTCAACATCGACGCCAAGGCGCGCCGGATCAAGGAGATCGAGCACGAGACCGACGTCATCACGCACCGCTGCGTCGAGGCGCTGCACCGGACCGTGATCACGCCGATGGACTCGACCCAGATCCACCGGCTGATCACGAGCATGGACGACGTCATGGATTGCATCGAGGCGGCCGCCGAGCGGATCGCGCTCTACCGGCTGCGCGAGATGACCCCCGAGGTCCAGGCGATGGCCGACGTCGTCAAGTGCGCCACGCAGGTCATGCTCGAGGCCTGCCGGCTGCTACGCAAGGTCCGCGACCCTGAGGCGATCCTCAAGAAGTGCATCGACATCAACCGCCTGGAGAACGAGGCCGACGCGATCCTGCGCTGCGCGGTCGCCCGGCTGTTCGATCAGGAGCAGGACCCGGTGATGATCATCAAGTGGAAGGAGATCTACGAGAGCCTCGAGAGCGCGGCCGATCGTTGCGAGGACGTGGCCAACATCATCGAGAACGTCGTCCTCGACCTGTCCTGAGGTGCGCGATGGGCATCTCTGCAGTCGTCGTCTTCACCGTGCTGGTCGCGCTGGCGTTCGACGTCATCAACGGCTTTCACGATGCCGCCAACAGCATCGCCACGATCGTCTCGACCCGCCTCATGAGCCCGCGCAAGGCAGTGGCGTGGGCCGCGTTCTTCAACTTCGCCGCGCTGTTCATCTTCCACCAGGGCGTGGCCAAGACGGTATCGAGCCTGGTCAAGGTCGACGCCACCGACCCCGCGTTCGTCTGGGTCGTGCTCGCCGGGCTGATCGGCGCGGTGCTGTGGAACCTGTTGACCTGGTTCCTCGCCTTGCCGTCGAGCTCGTCGCACGCGATCATGGGCGGGTTCTCCGGCGCGGGCTTCGCGTACGGCGGCACGCGCATCCTCGATACGTCCAAGCTGCTGGTCACCGCCGAGTTCATCGTGATCGCACCGGCGCTCGGCCTGGTGCTCGGCAGCGTCCTGCTCGTGATCGTGGCGCGGTTGATCCGCCGGAGTCGGCCGCAGCACGTGCACCGCATGTTCCGCGGCATCCGGATGTTCTCCGCGGCGGCCTACTCGATCGGCCACGGCGGCAACGACGCCCAGAAGACCATGGGCATCATCCTGGCGGTCCTGATCGCCGGCGGCCACATCGCGCCGAACGCGACCGTCGGCCCGGCGTGGGTCGCCGTGGCGTGCTATTCGGCGATGGCGTTCGGCACCGCCATGGGCGGCTGGCGGATCATCAAGACGCTCGGCTCGCGGCTCACCAAGCTGACCTCGCACGGCGCGTTCTGCGCCGAGCTGTCGGGTGCGGTGACGCTGTTCGCGGCGACCTTGCTCAAGGTCCCGGTGTCGACGACCCACACGATCACCGGCGCGATCATCGGCGTCGGCTCGACCAACAAGATGCGCGGCATCCGCTGGGGCCTGGCGAGCAACATCGTGTGGGCGTGGGTGTTGACCATCCCGGCGTCGGCCGGGGTCGGCATCGCCTGCGTCAAGCTGTTCCACCTCGCCGGCGTGCTCTAGCCGCAGGTCACGGCCAGAGCTCGAGATCGGGTACCGGGGGCTCGATCACGCCCTCGAGCTGCTTCGGCGCGTCGTCGAACAGGCTGTCGACCGACCACAGCCGCGGTGCGCGCGACCCCCGCAGATCGGGGTGCGGCTCGTCGGGGCGCGGCTCGTCGAATGACTCGAGCGCCCGGGGCACGTGGCAGCGCGACGCGATCACCGCGTCGAGGACCTTGATGACCTCGGTCATGGTCTGCAGCCGCCGATCGCGCGACTTGACGAGCAAGCCGTCGAACAGCAGGTGGTCGAGCGTCTGCGGGACCGCGACGTCGAGCATCGGCGGCGGATCGTTGATCACGCGGTTCAGCACGCGGCGTACGTCGTCGCCCTCGAACGGGCAGCGCCCGGTCAGCATCTCGTAGAGCAGCACGCCGAGCGCGTAGATGTCGGCGCGGCCGTCGGCGGCGTCGGGACAGGTCACCTGCTCGGGAGCCATGAACTCCGGCGTTCCCATCAGGATCCCCGGCGGCGGCTTCTCGACATCCCCGGCCATGAACCGCGCGATCCCGAAATCGATCAGCTTGGCGTGATCGAGTGTGTCACCCCGCTGGGTCAGGAATACGTTGTCGCTCTTGACGTCGAGGTGCGCGATCTGCGCATGGTGCGCCGCCTCGAGCGCGGACGCGATCTGGCGCGCGATCACGACCGCGCGGCGCACCGGCATCCGGCCGAGCCGGCGGATCTCCTCGGTCAGCAGGCAGCCCTCGAGGTACTCGAACACGATGTACGGGATGCCCTCGCGGGTGAAGCCCATGTCGGTCGACTCGACGACGTGCGGGTGGCCCAGGGTGCCGGCCGCCGACGCCTCGTTGAGGAACCGGCGCACCATCCAGCGGTCGCTCGCGAGCTCGACGTGCAGCAGCTTGATCGCCACCCGCCGCCGGATCAGCATGTGCTCGGCGAGGAACACCGTGCCCATGCCGCCATCGGCGATCAGGCCGAGGACCCGGTACCGCCCATCCACGAGGTCGCCAGGTTGAAGTTCTCTGGAACGGACCGACACCGCCGAGATCATGTCGAGGGGGCAGTTGCAGGAACCCGACCAGGTCTCGTCGGAGCGAGCGCGCGCGCAAGCCGGCGGACCGACGAGGCTCCCCGCGCCGCAGCGCACGAGGGCCTACATCGTCGCCGAGCGGATGCGCGCGAGCCGAGGGCGCACTCGCGCGACCTCGCGCGGGGTCGCCGTCCTACCCGGAGTACGGCGAACCCGGCCGGCCGCCGGGGGAGCCCGGCGACGACGCATCGCGCCATGGCAGCTCTGCGGCTGTCATGTTTCGGCGAGATCCCGCCCCCATCGAAGGTCTGTGATTGACGGTCGATCGCCTCGGACCGACCATCGCCCGCGCTCGCGGAGCCTCTGCGCCGCGCAAGGCTGATCCGGATACGAGATCCCATACACAGGAGTGGACCATGACGATTCGATGTCTACCGGCACGAGTCATTCTCTCGATCGCGTGCGCGACGGGAATGATGCTCTCGGCCTGCGGCGACAGCTCGCCCTCAAAACCGCCGAACCCCGACGCCCCGGTCCAGCAGCCCGACGCGCCGGTCCAGCAGACGACGGCGCTGCAGATCAAGACCCTGTCCAATCGCGCCGATCTCCTGTCCGGCGGCGATGCGCTGGTCGAGATCGTCGTCCCCGCCGATGCCACCGGAGCGCTGCACGTCACCGCCGGCGCGAAGGACGTGTCGGCGGCGTTCGCCAAGCGCGCCGACGGCCGCACCACCGGGCTCGTGACCGACCTGGCCACCGGACCGACCGTCGTCACCGCCGACATCGGCGGCAAGCGCGGCGCCACCCTGACGGTCACCAACCACCCGATCGGCGGGCCGGTGATCTCCGGGCCGCAGATCCAGCCCTGGATCTGCGCGACCCCGGTGCCGACCCCCGGGGACGCGACCACGCCGGCGACCAGCGGCAGCGGCCTGTCGACCTCGGCGATCGATGCCCAGTGCAACATCGCCAGCGAGGTCAAGCTGTACTACCGCACGACGACCGCGGGGTGCACGCTGTCGCTGCCGGATCCGAGCCCGCCGGCGCAGCCACCGGCCAACGGCTGCTTCAAGCCGTTCGACCCCAACGCCGCGCCGACCGACCTCGCGATGACGACGACCGACACCGGCGTCACGGTGCCCTACATCGTGCGCGTCGAGCGCGGCACGCTCAACCGCGGCATCTACGACATCGCCGTGCTGGTCGATCCGAGCCAGGTCGCCCAGGGCTGGAAGCCGACCGCGCCGCCGACGACGTGGAACCGCAAGCTGCTCTACGTGTTCGGACCCGCGACCGGCCAGCCGCGCCGCCAGCTGCGCTCGTCGCAGGTCTGGGCGTCGCAGGACGAGGCGCTCAAGCGCGGCTTTCTGGTCGCGGTCAGCAACATGACCGACTCGGCCCTGAACTCCAACCGCGTCAGCATGACCGAATCGCTGATGATGATGAAGGAGCACATCATCGATACCTACGGCGAGATCCGCTACTCGATGGGCGCGGGGTGCTCGGGCGGCTCGATCAACCAGCTCACGTCGGCGTCGATCTATCCCGGCCTGCTCGACGGCATCCAGCCGAGCTGCACCTATCCGGACTCGGAGACCACCGGCGTCGAGGTCGCCGACTGCGAGCTCCTGGTCCGGTTCTACGCCTCGGACACGTGGAAGAACCTGATGGCGACGGAGGCCCAGACGGTGGTCCAGAACAACGCCAAGCAGGCGGCGATCAACGGCCACCTCGACCAGAACGGCTGCCGGTCGTGGTTCAACTCGTTCATCGGCGTGGCGCGGCCGGGCAACTACGTGCGAGAGGCCGTCGGTGCCGACGGCACGATCACGACCAGCACGGTGACCAACAACTGCACCCTGCCGGCAGCGATGGTCTACGATCCGGTGACCAACCCGAACGGTGCGCGGTGCACCGGGCAGGACCACGCCGTGTCGATCTGGGGCAAGGTGGCAGGCACGGTGGCGGGCAGCCAGCGGGCGCCGAGCACGCGCGACAACGTGGGCGTGGTCTACGGCCTCAAGGCACTCCAGTCCGGCGCGATCACCGGCGAGGAGTTCGTGACCCTGAACGAGGCGATCGGCGGCGCCGACGGCGATGTCGTGCGGACCGCCGCGCGCTCGGTCGCCGATCCGGAGGCGCTGCCGATCGCGTACCGGGCCGGCATCGTCATGGACGGGCGCCAGCTGGTCAAGACGCCGATCCTCGACGTCCGCGGGTTCGACGAGCAGGGCATCCACTACATCTGGCGCAGCTTCTCGCTGCGCGCCCGGCTCGATGCCGCGGGCGGCCACGGCAACCACGTGCTGTGGCGGTTCCCGGGGACGTTGACGCCGACGGCCGCGTCGGGGCTGACGCTGGCGTCGTTCCTGATGATGGACAAGTGGCTCGCCGCGCTGCGCGCCGACACCAGCGCCACGCCGCTCCAGCAGCGCATCGTCGCCGACAAGCCCAGCGACGCGTTCGACTTCTGCTACCTGTCGTTCGACACCGGGTTCTCGCTCAAGGTGCAGGATGCGGCGGTGTGCAACCTCGATCCGGGGCTCAAGCCGCACAGCTCGCCGCGCCAGATCGCCGGCGGGCCGGTCACCGAGGACATCCTCAAGTGCCAGCTCAAGCCGTTCAACGCCGCGGACTACGCGGGGCTGACGGATGCGCAGGCGGCGCGGCTCGCCGCGGTGTTCCCGACCGGCGTCTGCGACTGGACCAAGCCGGGCGTCGGGCAGCAGCCGGCGGTGTCTCCGCTCGACTTCACCGCCGGCCCGGGCGGCGTGCCGCTGGCCGCGGCGCCAACGTCGCACGCGCTGTAGCCGACGACGGCGACGCCGGTTGACGCGGCCGGCCGCCAAGCCATGGCCGGGGCTATAGTGAGATATGGCCGAGGTCCTCGAGCGCGGAGACATCAGCTTCTTCTACCGCCCTCGGGTCCAGCCCGCCGACGCGCCGGCGACCGTGCCGGCGACCGCGCCCGGCGTGCAGAGCCTGTTCCTGGTGCTCGGCACGGCGCACGGCGTCCACCGCCGGGTACGCGTCGGTCGCAAGCGGATGCCGGTGGTGGCCGGCGAGCGGCTGTGGGCGCGGGTCGAGCGCGTCGGCTCGCTGCAGCACGTGCTCGCGGATCAGCTCGAGGCCGAGGAGTACCGGACCAAGACCCGCGGCGAGCGCCACCAGCCCGGAGCGCGGCCGATCGCGCAGGGCTGCTATGCATTCGCCCGCCACGACGATCATATCCACCTGGTGTATCGCATAGACCAGCACGAGGACGACGTCCCCGACGAGGTCCGCGTGCCCGAGGCGGGCAGCGACATCGTGCTGTTCGAGCGCGTCCCGCGGACCAGGGCGGTCTGGACCACCACCGGCGAGCCCGGCTTGCTCGACGAGGAGGGCGCCGAGCTCGTGATCGTCGGCGTCGCCGGTGACCCGGAGCATGATCTGGGCATCGACGTGCTGGCGCCCGGGGACGCGCGGCCCGAGCCGCCGCACGGCGAGCCCGCCGCTCCGCGTTGAGCCGGATCGCCGTCGGGGAGCCGCGGCGGCGACGTGGTGAACGCCGCGGATACCACACTGGACGCCGCGGCGTTCTGGGTACGTCGTCGTCGAAGAAACACCGCGTGGGCGGGCTTCCAGTTTCAACACAGCTACATCGATCGAGCTCGTGTGTTTGTGCGAGCATGACGGAAGCAAGGCCCGCCGAGTGCATACCGAGCAGCCGACACCCAAAAAGACAACCACGTTGTACGAAGTTCTTGTGTTGTAGCTCGTACAACTACGCATAAAGGGGATAACGATGTATCGGCGACTCGGTGTTCGAGGCTCGCAAGGGCCGTTTATTGTCCTCGCAATTCTATGTGGCTCACAGGCACCTGCGTGTTCGCCGCCGGACGCGGAGGCCACGCATCCGGCCCCGGCGGCGGCAGCCGCGGTCTCGCTGGCCACGCAGCCGGTCTCGACCGCGCCGGCCGCCGCCGGACCGCCGGCGTCGCCGGCGGCGTCGTTCGCGGTGTTCGAGAGCGGCCAGGTCCGTCCGCTCGCGCTGACCGCGGACGGAAAGCACCTGTTCGCCGTCAATACTCCCGACAATCGCCTCGAGGTCTTCCGGATCCATGCCAATCGGCTGGTCCACACGGCGTCCATCCCGGTCGGGCTCGAGCCGGTCGCGGTCGCGGCGCGGACCGATCGCGAGATCTGGGTGGTCAATCACCTGTCGGACAGCATCAGTGTGGTCGAGCTCGATCACGACGCCCGGTCCGGCCGGGTGGTGCGCACGCTCCTGGTCGGTGACGAGCCGCGCGATCTCGTGTTCGCCGGCCCGGGGCGGGCGCGGGCGTTCATCACCACGGCCCACCGCGGCCAGAACGTCCCGTTCGATCCCCAGCTCAATGTCCCGGGCGTCGGCCGCGCCGATGTCTGGGTGTTCGACGCGCTCGCGCTGGGCAACACGCTCGGTGGCACGCCGCTGACCATCGTCACGCTGTTCACCGATACGCCGCGCGCGCTCGCGGTGACGCCCGACGGTGCGCGGGTCTACGCCGCGGGCTTTCACAGCGGCAACCAGACCACCACGGTCGGCGAAGCCGCGATCCCCGACGGCTTCGGGCCCGGCGGCGTGGCGGGGCCGGCGACCAACTTCGAGGGCCACCCGGCACCGGAGGTCGCCTCGATCGTCCAGTGGAACGGCGCGCACTGGGCCGACGCCGCCGGCACGGTCCGCGACGCCGCGGTCAAGCTCGCGCTGCCCGACAAGGACGTGTTCGTGCTCGACGCCATGGCCGATCCGCCGCGCCAGGTCGCCGGCGCGGGCGGGTTCTTCCAGCACGTCGGCACGATCCTGTACTCGATGATCGTCAATCCGGCGAGCGGCAAGATCTATGTCGCGAACACCGACGCGAACAACCTCGAGCGCTTCGAGGGCCCCGGGATCTTCGCCGGCCACAGCCTGCGCGGCCACACGCACGAGAACCGGATCACCGTGCTGACCCCGGGCGGCGGCGTCGCGCCCCGGCACCTCAACAAGCACATCGATTACCGCCACTGCTGCGCGCCGCTCCCCAACGCCGAGAGCGTCCGGTCGCTGGCGCTGCCCCAGGGCATGGCGGTGACGCGCAACGGCGCGACGCTCTACGTCGCCGCGATGGGCTCGGACAAGGTCGGCGTGTTCGCCACCGCCGAGCTCGAGAACGACACGTTCGTGCCGAGCGCGGCGAGCCACGTCCGG
>DASWRS010000448.1:0-6038 GCA_036403075.1 Kofleriaceae bacterium | reverse complement strand
CCCAGCGACCCGGCGCCCGACCCGGCGCCCGCGCCGGCCGACGCGCCCGCGCCGACGTCCGACCCGGCGCCCGCCCCCGCGGAGCCGGCGGCCCCGGCACCGGCCGCGAGCCCGCCGGCCAAGCTCAGCGACGAGGAGCGCGCCACGCTGGCCGCCGAGGAAGCCAAGACCGAGGTGATCTCGGTGACCGCCACGTCGGTCGAGCACAAGCTGTTCACCGGCCGGGCGCCGGTCACGGTCGTGACCCGCAACGATCTCAACGTGTCGGGCCGCGCGACGATCGGCGACATCCTGCAGTCGCTGCCCGCCCAGGCCAATGCCGCCAATGCGCAGGTCAATGCCGGCGGCGACGGAACGACCCGGATCAACCTGCGCGGCCTGGGCGCGCCCCGCACCCTCGTGCTGGTCAATGGCCGGCGCATGGTCAACGGCGGCCCCGGGGCGGACGCGGCGGTCGACCTCAACGCGATCCCGCTGCCCGCGATCGAGCGCGTCGAGATCCTGAAGGACGGCGCCTCGGCGATCTACGGCGCCGACGCGGTCGGCGGCGTGGTCAACCTGATCACCCGCCCGCAGTTCAATGGCCTCGACGTCTCGCTGTTGACCAGCACGTCGCAGCATGGCGACGGCACCGAGTACGACGCCAGCGCCGTCACCGGCTTCACCAGCGGCGACAAGCACACCTACCTGGTGGTCTCGGGCGGCTACCAGCGGCACGACCCGGTGTTCGCCGGCGAGCGCGGGTTCTCGAGCTTCCAGAAGAGCTACGACTTCGCGAGCAAGTCGGAGGTGCGCAACGCGTCGCTGGCGGGGCCCGGCGGCCGGGTCGATGTGTCGTCGATCGGCGCCGGGGGCATGCAGCCTCCCGGCTGTGCCGCGAGCGCGTGCAAGCCCGACGGCAACGGCCGCTGGAGCGATTTCACCTCGGGTGATCTGTACGACGAGGCGGCGGCCAGCTACCTGTACACGCCGTCGTCACGCTACAACGTGTTCGCGACCGGCGGTAACCGGATCAACGACAGCGTGGCGCTGTTCGTCGAGCTGCTCTATCTGCGCCGCAGCAGCGATCGCCAGCTCCCGCCGGTGGCGTTCGTCGCGGACAGCCCGATCAGCAAGGACAGCCTCTACAACCCGCTCGGCGGCGACCTGCTCGACTACCGGCGGCGGATCGCCGAGCTCGGCCCGCGGCAGTACATCGACGACGTCAGCATGACCCGGTTCGTCCTCGGCATCACCGGCACGGCCCCCGCGTGGCTCGGCATGTTCAAGGACTGGAAGTACGAGGTGTCGCACAACTACGGAGTCACCGACGCACTCGTCGGGACGACTGGCCAGCTGCTCCGGCCCCGCGTCGCCGATGCGCTCGGGCCCAGCATGGTCTCCGGCGGAGTCCCGATCTGCGTCCGCAAGCCCGGCGACCCGACGACCCAGATCATCTATACCATCATGTTCGCCGACCACGTCGAGGCGGTGCCCTGCGTCCCGCTCAACCTGCTCGCGCCGTCCGGCGCGATCCCGCGCGACCAGCTCAAGAACCTGACGTTCAACGACCTCGGCAGCGGGACCGACAACATACGCACCCTGCTCGCCACCACGGGCGGGCGGATCGCCGAGCTGCCCAACCACGGCGAGATCTCGCTGTCGCTCGGCGGCGATTATCGCTACGAGCTCGGCCGCCAAGTCCCGCCGGACGTGGCGAGCGTCGGCTACACGACCGACAACGTGGCCCGCCCCACCGACGGCCGGTTCCACGTCTTCGAGGGCTACGGCGAGCTGGCGATCGTGCCGATCTCCGGCCACGACATCGCGCGGTGGCTCGAGCTCGACCTCGGCGCCCGCATGCTCCGCCACAATCGCTTCGGCTCGAGCTTGACCTTCAAGGCCGGCGGCCTGTTCCGCACCGTCCACGGCATCGCCGTGCGCGGCACCTACTCGACCGCATTCCGCGCGCCGTCCGTGCCCGACCTGTTCGGTGGCCTGATCGAGCGCACCCCGGCCGCCGAGGACCCGTGCGACACGCGGCCGCCCAGCGCCGGCGACGGCACCCGGGCGCTCGATCCGAGGGTCCAGGCCGAGTGCACCGCGCAGGGCGTGCCGGTCGGCAGCAGGTTCAACACCAGCCAGCAGCTGTCCGTCGTCGGCGGCAATCCCGATCTGAAGGCCGAGACCGCCGCGACCACCACGATCGGCGTGGTGATCGAGCCGCCGCAGGTCAAGGGTCTCGCGGTCAGCGCCGACTACTGGCACATCCAGATCGACCACGCGATCGAGACGCTCGGCGCCCAGACCATCTTTGCCAATTGCTACGACCGCGGCGTGCAGGCGTACTGCGACCAGATCCACCGCGATCCGGTCACTCACCGGATCAGCCTGATCGATCAGTTCCTGCAGAACGTCACCCGCACGACCACGTCCGGCGTCGACCTCGCGCTGTGGTACGACACCCAGATCGCCGAGCTCGGCCGGATCCACACCGGGCTCGAGTCCCAGTACCTGCTGCGCTACGATCTCGACACCTCACTCCAGGTGATCCACGGCCGCGGGTTCTACGACCTCGGCGTCTATCCCCGGTTCAAGGCCAACCTGTCGAGCAACTGGGTCCACCCGGGCGGCGCGTCCGGCGGCTTCGTCCTGCGCTTCGTCGGCACGTACAAGGAGTGCGCCGGCAACAACTGCAACAGCGACCGCAACCTCGCCATGGCCTCGCGCGACGTCGATCGCTACGTCAAGCTCGACCTGTTCGCCGGCCACGACTTCCGGCTCGGCGTGGGCAAGACCACCCTGCAGGTCGGCGTCAATAACCTGTTCGATGCCACCCCGCCGGTGGTCTACAACGCCGCCGCCGCCAACTCGGACGCGGCGACCTACGACTTCATCGGCCGCCTGGTCTACCTGCGGCTGTCGCAGCAGTTCTGAACGTCGTCGCCCGGCCGCTCAGCTGCGGAGGAAGCTCGTGCGGATGTCCAGCCACTCGCCCGGTGCGAACGTGCCGGGTTGCGCGACGCCGGGGCCGGCGTGGCTGGGTCCCTCGGCCGTGCCGTGCTGGACGTCCGGAGAGGCCACCGGCGCCGGGGGCGGCCCCGACATCTGGCTGACCAGCGACGACACCTGATCGAGCTCGGCGGGCTGCAGCACGTTGTGGCTCTCGAGGCGAGTCAACGTGTCGTTCAGGGCCTGGACATCGGCGGTGCGGAACTTCACGCCGCCGATCGCCGTGCCGAGCATGCGGTTGCGCTGGCCCTCGAACGCGCTGTTGAACCCGGCGAAGCCCTTGTCCGCCTTCTTCGCCTTGCCGGCACCCTTGCTCGCCGCGTCGGCGCTCCGGTTCGCCATCTCGAGGAGCCGCTTCGCTTCGGGGCTGTCCTCGCCGTCGTGGACCAGCGGCTGCTTGTGCGCCTCCAGGCCGCGGAGCGACTCCAGGTGGTCCTTCGCCTGCTGCGCGCCGGGATCGGTCGCCGCGAGCGGCGCGAGCTTGTCGATCGCGGCCTGCAGCGAGGCGGCGTTGAACCGGTAGCCGGCCGTCGCGGCCGTGCCCACGTAGTTGATCTTGTCCGGCTTGAGCTGAGCGGGGACCTTGGCCAGGTCGGCGTACGCGGTGTCCACGGCCTTGCGCCGCTCCGCTGCCTGCTTCGCCTCTGCCTCGCGTTGCCCATCGCCCCCGTCGCCCCGGTCGCCGTCCGCGGTCCCCGCGCCGACCTTGCCTCCGACGGCCTGGAGCGCAACCAGCTTGGCCAGGATGTTCCCCAGCAGCTCGTTGCCCGGCTTGCTGCCTGCCTCGTTGCAGATCGGCGCGCCGGCGGCATCGACGCCGTTGAGCGGCGCGAGTGCCTCTCTGACCTTGGTCAGCGTGTCTCGCCGCGCATCGACCTGATTGCCCAGCTGCAGCAGCGTGCCGACCCGCTTGTAATGGTTCAGCGGACCGGCGTGCTTCTGCTCGTGGGCAGCCCGCGCGTCGGCATCGCCGCCCGCGTACGCCTCGGCTCGCCCGTTGGCGGCGGTGCCGGCCCACGACTCCATGCGGCCGGCGGCGTTGTTGCCCAGATCGTCGATGAAGATGACCCGCATGCCGAGCAGCGCCAGGCCCTCGAGGCTGCCGCTACGCATGCCGAGCGAGATCGCGTCGTTCTCGGCGCTGAACAGCTCGAACAGGTAGCGTTGCTGCTCGCGCCCCCGCAGCGCGGGACCGTACTCCTCGTCATTCCAGAACTTGCCGACGTAGAACAGCTCGTTCGAGAGCTGGGTTCCCTGGAACTCCTCGCGGGTCAGCGCGTCGTCGCCGACGAACACCAGCGTCCGGTCCTTGAACTTGTCGCGCAGCTCGGCGGCGAGCTGCTGGATCATGAGGGCATGCGAATCGAGCTCCTTGTGGGCCCCACCGGGCTTGTCGCGGCCGCTCGTGCGTCCCCACAGGATCAGGCACGGCTTGCCACCGATCGTCGCGTCGAGCTTCTTCTTGTACGCCCGGACCTGGGTCCGCGCCTCCTCGCCCTCGGGCGTGTCGCCGAGCTGCAGCGGCTTGCGGAGCTTCTCCGCGGTGCTCGGGTCCTTGAGGCCCTCGCCGATCGCCGAGGTCGCCGCGTGGGTCTCCTTGTTCCAGGGTTTGACCGGGTCTTCCTTGTCGTGGACGTTGTATCGCCTGCGATACAGCTCGTCGGTGCCGCTGTACTTGCTGTCGTCCCGGCTGGCGGCGTCGCTGAACCGGATCTGGCCCTGCTGCTTTGCGGTCGCGAACGCTTCGGGCAAGCGCCCGGCCGGGTCCTCGGAGGCGCTCGCGGGATCCGACGACGGCTTGTTCAGGAACGTCTCTCCCTGCTTGGTCACCGTCCGGCCGCCGCCCTCGGCCGGCTCGGTCTTCTGCGGGCCCTGGAGCACCTTGATCGTCATCTTCTCGTCGGCGATCGGCGCCAGCGCCAGGCCGGTGGCGTCGCCGGTCATGTACTCGGCCACACCCACCGACTTCCAGCCATGCGCCGTGTGCAGCCAGTACTTGAATGCATCCTTGAGTAGCTTTGCCGCGCCTTCGGCGGTGTTGCGGTACGGGTAGGGGCTGGAATCCCCGGCCTGAAAGCTCACCCAGTCATCGACCAGGGTCGGGGCGTTGCCGGCGGCATCGAAGGTCTGCAGCCCGGGATCTTTGGCGAGCGCCTCGGGCTTGGTGAGCAGGACGTCGTGGTAGATCGCCGTGGCGCGCGACAGCGCCCCGTGCTCCCGCAGAAACTCCATCACCTCTTCCTCGGTCGCTTCCTTCACCGCCACCGCAGAGGCGCTGGTCGAGGGCCCGGCCGCCGCCTCGACCGATGGCTCGACGGCTCGCTTCTTGCCTTTCGCCTTGGCGGACCTGGCCGGCGGCTCGGATCCGACCGCCTCGCCGGCGGCAGGCTCGATGGTGATCTTGCGCTGCACCGCGCCGCTGCCACCAGCCGCGTCGCCGCCGCCGGATACCTGGCCGGATACTTGATCGAGCAGATCCTCCGTTGACTTGCCTTGCACCACGCGGTCGGCGACCGCATCGGCATGCCGCTCGTGGGCGTCGTCCGCCTGGCCCACCCCGCCCTTGAGCTGCACGCCGCCGCGCTGCTGCACGACGTGCGCGGCCTCGTGCGCCGCGGTGTGGAGGTCGGGCTGCCTGGCGAACGCGACGCGATCTCCGGTCGCGAACGCCTCGGCGCCCATCGCCCCGGCGCCCTCTGCCGCCGCGCCACCGACGTGTGCGCGCACGTGGCGGACGTCATGGCGACCGAACGTCTGCTGGATCCAGTCGAGGTGCGGAAGCGACGTGCCCGCTTCGCTCGTCCCGTGGGCGGCCGCCGCGTGTACGTCGGCGCCGGCCGCCGCGGCTCCCGCGGCTTCCTTGCGCTGCACCGGCGCGATCTGCGGCAGGTCCTCGGTCAAGGTGCGCTTGCCGGGCGTGGCGGCGTGTTCGCCGGCGGCGCTCGCGGCAGCGCCGGTCGTCCGTTGACTGCTCCATGCGACGCTCATAGGACCTGCTCCCTTGGATGCGTCGGCGCATCGAGCAACGACGGTGTCATCGGTGACGC
>DASWRS010000447.1:0-3409 GCA_036403075.1 Kofleriaceae bacterium | reverse complement strand
CGAGGATCCGCGCGCGCATCGCGTCATCGATCGCCACGTTGCGCACGGCGAGCACCGTGAGCACCGACCTGGCGAGGCCTTCCGCGAGACCTTCTGCGAGACCCTCTGCCTTGCCCTCTGCCTTGCCTTCTGCGCGGCTCTCGGTGCGATCCTTGGCCCGGATCTCCTCGATCACCGGGTTGTGCTTGGCGATCAGCGCGCGGGCGATCGCGTCGTCGACCTTGGCGGCGTGCACCAGGTCGTCGATCGACAGCGGCACGTCGAGCACGGCGTCCTCGATCTGGCCCGCGGGGTCGAGCAGGGTCCACGTGCCTCGCGCCGCCGACCACTCCAGTGCGCGCTCTCGCTCGACATCGATCGCGAACACCCGGCGCACGCCGCGCGACACGAGCTGCGCCGCCTTGATGCCGGCCCGCTTGAGGTCCTGGGTGGCGACGATCTCGAACGCGAGTTGCTCGATCTTCCGCCCGCCGTCGGGACGGCGCGCGAACGGGAACACGCTGACGTCGGGCGCCTTGTCATCGACCTGGGTGAGCCGGGTCAGCATGTCGCAGGCGACGTCGAACTCGAGCCCGACGTGAGCCTCGACCATCGCCTGGATCTTCGAGTGCCGGGTGGCGTGGGATTCGTCGGCGGGGGACACGGCGACTAGCTCCCCGTCGTGAACTTCGTAAGGAGTCCCCGGGGTCGCGAGCCGGTCATCGACCTCCGGCAACACCGGGAGCGCGCGCGGCATGTCCAACGACATGACCCAGCATACCTCCGCCGGCGCGCGGCGCGGAGGTGGATTGGATCCAACCAGCACAGCATCATGCGCGCGGCGAGCAGCAAGGCTCATACCGCGAATCAACACCGCGAGATCACACGTCGATGCTGTCCGGGTCCTGGCTGGATTCCGGACAAGTGTCCGAGAGCCGGACGAAACCCGGACATCGCCACCAACAGCGGCTCGAGCTGCTTCGTCGGCGGCCTCTACCGCGGCGGCGACAAGATCAGCGGCGACAAGAACACCCTGTTCCGCTGCACCGGCCGCTGCACCGGCGCGCCGGCGCTCGTGCGCCTCTGCGCCAACGGCTGCGCCGTCCACGCCGGCGACGACGATGCCTGCCGGCGAGCTCGGGCGCGGCTGAGACACAAGCGGCGGCGGCCCTCCGAGGTTCGCAGCACCTGTGTTCCCGCAACAACGCACGTGCTTCACGCGCATGCCTGCGCCGCTGCCGCTGCACATCAGCCTGGTACTCACCCCTTCCACGGCGCGCCTGCGAGGCTGCGGACCTCGAGCCCTGCCAGGCCGCGCCACAGCGCGCGGCTGGTGACCAGGACCTTTGGCTTCAGCCACACGAGCTTCTTGTCGATCAGCGCAGTCAGCGTGGTGGCGAGTGCCGGCTGGAGCTCCACGCCTTCGAGCCACAGCACGACCAGCGGCCGTGTGGACCGCGCCTCGAACATGGACCGAAGATGAACGTGCAGGTGGTCACCGGGATGGCGATCTCGCGCGTACACGATGCCGGCGATCGTGTCTCTGACCTTGTCGGCGGCCATCGCGGCGAGCTTCTCGACGGGGTTGCGATCGCGATACTCGATCCAGTGGCCGCGCGGATCCTTGACCTCGATCAGGCACACCGTGCTCTGGTACATGGTCGCGACGATGTCGACCGCGCTCGCGTCGAGCCGGCGAAGGCCCCCGTGATAGCTCGCCTCGTCGTCCCACTTCACCGCCGCCCAGCTTGCCCGCTGGAACTCGAACGCCAGCTGATCTTCGATGCGGATCGAGATCGTCATGGCGTGCCCGACCCATTCACGGCCATCGACGACAGCTCGAAATCGTAGTGGCGGGCGAACTCCTCCTCCATCGGATTCGACGGCAGGTCGGAGAGCTGATCACCTGGCTGAATGCCGACCGGCGCGCCGACCGAAGCCCGGGTGAAGGCGAAGAAGCGCGTGGGGGGCTGGCCGGGCATCCCGGCCTTCACCGAGAGCCGCCGTGCCAGGAGGAAGTCGTGCGTCGTGACGAAGATCTGGATCCCCATCTTCGCGAGGACGCCCAGGACGTCGGCCATGACCACCGTGAGGCGGGGGTTCAGGTTGGCCTCGGGCTCGTCCCAGAACAGGAAGCCATTGCGGGTCAGCGAGCCGTTGAGCAGCAGTCGCTCCAGGCTTGCGATCTTCCGCAGCCCCTCGGCGACGAGGTGCGCCTCCATACGTGCCTTGTCACCGCGGAACTTGACGTAGAACCGTGGGCCGCTGAGCTCGACATGACCGCCCAGCGCGGTCTGTAGCATGCCGAGGATCTCGTCGGCCTGGTCCTTGCGCGCACCCTTGATCGGGTTCGCGTTCAGGCGGATGCATGCGTCGTAGTAGGTCTCATCGAACGACAGCTCGCGCTCCTTGTAGGCAGCGATGAAGCCTTCGTACATGGCCAGGATCTCGCGACTGGGCAGGAACACCGCCGGGGCCGTCGCCTTCCAGGCGCGATGCGAAGTCTTCAGCGTACCCTTGGTGTGGAGCTCGAACCCGATCGACGATTGCGCATCGGCGTGCAGGATCACCTTGGCCGTGCTCAGGCCGTGGACGCGGCGCGCGAGCCGGCCAATCTGGTCATCATCGGGCTTGAACACGCCCGCGAGCTTGGCGGCGAGCTCGCCCCCGGAACGCGCGGACTCGACCAGCGCGTACATGACCTTCATCACGTGGGTCTTGCCGGTTCCATTCGCTCCCACGAACACGTTCATGCCGTCGACGAGCTCGATCTCGGACAGCTGGAACGCGCTGAAGTCCTGGAGCTTGAGCCGGCGAAGCGGCATCGCTACCGCGTAGCATGGCCACGCTCGGAGTCGCAACAAACGGGCGAAACCAAAGGGCCGATTTGCCGTCGCCGGTCATCGCCCGCGGGCGCGACGACAACCCTGCGCTCGTGGAGAGCGCACCCGGACCCCTGTGCAAGGACGGCGCAGCGGAGATGCGGATGCGCGGGCGCTACCGCAGGCCGGCGCGGGACAGCAGGCCCCAGAGCGGCGGCGGCACCACCAACGGCGACTCGAGCTGCTTCGTCGGCGGCCTCTACTGCGGGTTCCGCTGCACCGGCACCGGCGCCCCGGCGGTCGTGCGCCACTGCGCCAGCGGCTGCGCGGTGCGCCCGGGCAACGACGACACCTGCCGCTGACTCGCCGCACGCCGATCGGTCACGGCTCGGTGAACAGCTCGGCCGCTGTTGCGCACACCGCCGCGCGCGATAGCCAGCGCTCCAGCCGGGCCCCGGCCCGCTCTCCGAGGATCCGCGCGCGCATCGCGTCATCGATCGCCACGTTGCGCACGGCGAGCACCGTGAGCACCGACCTGGCGAGGCCTTCCGCGAGACCTTCTGCGAGACCCTCTGCCTTGCCCTCTGCCTTGCCTTCTGCGCGGCTCT
>DASWRS010000446.1:0-38195 GCA_036403075.1 Kofleriaceae bacterium | reverse complement strand
CGCCGGGTCAGCCGACGTAGACGATCGGCGGCAGCGCCGACGGTGTGGGCGGCGGGTGGCCGGTGAAGAACGGGCCGAGCTGAGCGAACAGCTTGCGTAGCGGTCGGGCCTGGGCGAGCGCCTCCTGGCGGGAGCCGCAGCCGGCGACGAGCGCGGTCCGGAACGGCTCGTCGTGATCGTCGACCCAGTCGAGCGCGACGAGCGCGATCCACTGGTCGGGGAAGCGCTCGCAGATCTCGCTCCAGGTCATCGGCTCGGAGACCGTGGCGTCGCTCATGGTGACCCCCAGCCTGTGGAGGTTCGGCGGCGAGGGCAAGTTTTCGGCACCTCACGCAGGTCAGGCACGTCGCGCTGATCGCGCAGGTCAGGGCAGCTCGGCGGCGAGGGCGTCGAGCGCGGTCACCAGCTTGCGCTCGTCGCTGCGCGCGTCGTCGCGCAGGATCGCGAAGCTCGCGAGCTCGGTGCGTTCGGCGTCGATCGCGACGCGCTCGCGGGCGAGCTCGGCCTCGAGCCACGCGGCATGGCGCTCGACCTCGCCGCGCAGCGCGATCGCGATCGGGCCGGTCACCGATGGCTCGAGCCGGGGCTCGGTGTCGAGCAGGTTGGCGCTCGCGACCTGGCGCAGCTTGGCCACGCGTTGCTCGAGCTGGGCCAGCGCGTCGGTCCTGAGCGCGTCGAACGAGCGGAACAGCGAGGTCAGCCGCGGCGCGACCGCGCCCAGGCTGGTACTCGAGGTCAGCGCCGCGATCTCGATCTCGACCGTGAGCCACGACGGCGCGGCGTCGCGGCGCGCCGCGCCGTGCCGCAGCTCGCCGACCAGCTCGTGGTAGTGCACGCGGGCGCGCTCGGTGAGCCCGTCGACCAGCACGCGGTGGGCGGCGGCCTGGGCGTCCTGCAGCACCGCGGGCGATTCGTCGTTGATCCGGGTCGCGGCCGTGCGCAGCGCATCGGCGGAGCTCGCCTCGCCCAGCCGCGCCGCCCAGGTCGCGCCGAGCGCGGTGACCGCGTCGTCGAGCTGGTCGAGCGCGCCGCGCAGCAGCCGGCGGACGTGCTCGACCACCGCGGGCCGGATCCGGGCCAGCGCCGCGGCGATGTGATCGTCGGGGCTGGCGATCCGCAGCGCCTCGAGGCGATCGATCCGGGCGCGGAACTCGATCTCGGCGCGGGTGATCGCGGCGTCGAGCGCCGCCGAGCCCGCGGCGAGCGACGCGACGGCGTGGGCGCCGACCGCGAGCGCCCGCTCGATCGTCGCGAGCTGGACCATGGCCTCGGCCGCCGCGGCGAAGCTGGCGAGCCGCCGCACCCGCGGATCGGTTCCGGCCGCGAGCTCGCCGCCGCCGACTGCGAACAGGTGCGGCACGACGCACAGCATGGTGTCGAGCTGCTCGGTGATCGCGAACCCGCGCTCGCCGCACGCGACCAGGCAGGCGTCGGCGCCGGCGGCATCGAGCAACCCCGCGTTGGCGCCCGCGGGCAGCTCGATCACGACGACCTTCTCGGATAACGGCCCGCCGCCGACCTCGACGAACAGGCGCTCGACCGTGTCGTCGGCCAGGCAGCCGGTCAGCGCGTCGATGAACTGGCGGCGCGGATCGCCCGGGTGGCGGTCGCGCGCGACGGTGTTGGCGAGCGCACGGCGCGCGGGCGTGGTCGCGTCGGCCGCGCTCGCGGGGGTGACGGCCGCGGGCAGCGCGGGGGTGCGCCGGCGCGCGAGCCACGCCGCGAGCCAGAGCGCCAGCCAGCGCCACACCGCCCACCACGGCGGGCGCTGGACCATCGCGGTGGTCTCGGCCTCGGCGGACAGGACCACGGCGTCGCGGAACGCCGGCAGGTCGCTCGCGGGCAGGGTCTCGGCGCGATCGCCGCCCCGGGTGGCGCGCCGGAACGCGCGTGGGCCGCCGGGCGGCGCCGGCGCGGGAACCGGATCGACGACCGCGTCGGCGGGCGGCTCCGCGGCCAGCGGTCGATCCTCGACCGAGCCGTCGCGCCGGCGTGCCCGCAGCGAGGTCGTCGGCCCGCGCCGGAGTGACAGGACGATGCGGCCCCGATCGCGGCGCGCCGGGTCGAACAGCCGCTCGCCGGCCAGCCAGTTGAGTAGCTCGGTGCGCGCGGCCGACTCGCCGGCGACGACGACGGTGTACGGCGGGCCGAGGCCGACGCGCTCGATCCGCGCCAGCGCCTCGCGCGCCTGGGCGGCCGCCGGGGCAGCGTCGATCAGGCGGCGAACCGCGGCGCGCGCGAGCTCGACGATCGCAGGACCGACCACGTCCGCAAGCCTACAACGGACCCGCCCGCGCCACGCGCCCGGGGCCGTCGCATCGGCGCGCGCGAGCTCGACGATCCCAGGACCGACCACGGCGGCCAGCCCAGGTCGCCCGCGCGACAACGGACCCGCCCGCGCCACGCGCCCGGGGCCGTCGCATCGGCGAGAGCACCGGGCGTTGGCGACGGCGCCGGTACCGAGTACAACGCCTGCGTGGTTGCCTCGCGCGCGCTCGCCCGGCCGGTCACCGTGTTCGTGCTCAGCCCCGCGCGCTGCGGCGGCGAGCGCGCCGCCATGCTGGTCGCCTCCCGCAGCTCCGAGCTCGGCCGGCAGCTCCGCGCCCGCGCCGCCACGCTCGGCGACGTGTTCGCGTGGCTGTCCGCGCTGTACTTCCGCGGCAAGCTGACCTACGCGCGGCGGTTCGCGACGGCGGGCGAGCTCCCCGGCACGCTGGTCATGGCGCCCGGTGTCGGGCTGTGTCCGGAGGACGCGCGGATCTCGTCGGACGATCTGCGCGCGATGGGCGAGGTCGACATCGAGAGCGACGCGTTCGTGCAGCCGCTGCGCCGCGATGCGCGGCTGCTCGGCGAGCACTACGGCGCCGGCGCGCGCGTCGTGCTGCTCGGCAGCATCGCCACCGGCAAGTACGTCGATCCGCTGCTCGAGGTGTTCGGCGATCGCCTGGTGTTCCCCGAAAGCTTCGTCGGTCGCGGCGACATGAGCCGCGGCGGCCTCCTGCTGCGCGCCGCCCGCAGCGGCGAGGAGCTCGGCTATCGCCCGATCGCCGGCGCGGTGCGGCACGGCAAGCGCCCGCCGAAGCTGCCGCGGTGATGTCGGCGGCGACGCGCTACCACCGGCTGCCCGGGTCGGACGCGCCCGGATCGGCGGCGTCCTGGGACGGGCGGTCGCGCGCGATCGCCTCGGGAATCTCCGGCGACGCGGCCGTGGATGCCGCGCGTGGTCCGAAGATCGGCGCGTCCGCCGGGATCGCGCGCTCCCACACCGCGACGATCACGGTCGCGACGCAGTTGCCGACGACATTGACGCAGGTCCGCCCCATGTCCATCAGCGCGTCGATGCCGAGCAGGATCGCCACGCCCTCGGCCGGCAGGTGGAACGCGGTGAGCGCGCCGGCGAGCACGACCAGCGCGGCGCGCGGCACGCCGGCCACGCCCTTGGTCGACAGCATCAGCACCAGCATCGCGCCGAGCTGCTCGCCCAGGCTCATGTCGACGCCGGCGGCCTGGGCGACGAACACGACCGCGAGCGACAGGTAGAGCGTCGAGCCGTCGAGGTTGAACGCGTAGCCGGTCGGCACGACGAAGCCGACGATCCGGCGCGGGATGCCGAGCTGCTCGAGCACCTGCATCGCGCGCGGCAGCGCGGCCTCCGACGACGCGGTGGTGAACGCGATGATCGCCGGCTCGCGGATCGCCCGGAGGAACGTCGGCATGTGGGTCCGGGTCAGGATCCGCACCGCCGCGAACAGCATCACGAAGAACACGATCAAAGCGCCGTAGAGCGCGGCGACGCACTTGAGCAGCGGGATGATCACGGCGGTGCCGCTGGTGCCGAGCGTGACCGCGATCGCAGCGCCGACGCCGAACGGGGCGAACCGCATCACGAAGCCGACCAGCTTGAACATCGCCTCGGCGCCGGCCTCGGCGAGGTCCTTGACCAGCACGGCCTTGCGGCCCGCCGCCGACACCGCGAGCCCGAGGAACACGCTGAACACGACGATCTGGAGCACGTCGTTGCGCGCCATCGCGTCGAAGATCGACAGCGGGAACGCGTCGAGCAGGAACTCGGACGTGGTCTTGGCGCGGGCGAGCTTGTCGACCGCGGAGACGTCGCCGCCGAGCGTGACGCCGATCCCCGGCCGCACCAGATTTGCGGCGGCCATGCCGATGACCAGCGCGACCGTGGTGGCGAGCTCGAACCACACGATCGCCTTGAGCCCGAGCCGGCCGACCATCTTGACCCCGGCGCCCGCGATGCCGGCCACCAGCGTGGTGAGCAGCAAGGGCCCGAGCAGCATCTTGATCAGCCGGAGGAACAGCTGGCTGATCGGCTTGAGCGACACCGCGAAGCTCGGCGCCAGCCAGCCGATCAGGCAGCCGAGCACCAGGCCGACCAGGATCTGCTGCGTGAGCGTGAAGCGGCTGCGGCGGCCGGGTGATGGCGGGTCGGTCGCGGTCTCCATGCCGCATGTTCCGGCGGGACGGCGCGCACATCAAGGGCGGCGAGGCACCGCCGGCATCACGGGAAGTCGGTGACCTGCGGCGTGTTGGTGACGATGCCGGGCTGGGTCGCGCCGCCCTGATCGTCGATCACGCTCTGGATCCCGCCGTTGTTGGTCAGGTTGACCGTGATCAGGTGGTGGAGCTTGACGTTGGTGGTCCGGGGCACCTCGACGGCGCGGCTCAGGAACACGCCCGGGTTGGTGAACACGCTGTAGATCCCCAGGCCCCAGGCCTCGTGGCTGGTCACCGAGTCGGCGACCTTGTACGACGCCCAGCCGTTGACGTTGCTCGCGCTGCGCCACGACGCCTGATCGGGCGGGTCGTACGGGATCTCGGACTGGTAGAAGTAGACCTTGCCGCCGTTGCCGTTCCACAGCACCTGGTACTGCTGGAAGTGCTCGACGAACAGGCCGTAGATCGTGACGTTGGCGCCGTTGACGACCAGCCCGTTCTGCGCGGTGTTGACCGTCCAGCCCACGCCGCTGCCGTGATCGGCGCGCCACAGCCAGGTGTGATCGACGACCACGTTGGCGCTGTTGATCTGCACGCAGACCGTCGCCTTGCCGGGGCCGGCGCCGCCGACCCGGGCGAACACGTCGTGCAGCGAGGTCGGGTTGGCGGCGTGGCTCGCGGTGCTCCCCGGCGCGCCGACCTGGAGCAGCACCGGCGAGTTGGTCGCCCCGGCGTCGAACAGCACGCCGGCGAGCTTGACGCCGTCGACATCCGCGATCGACATCGCGATCACGCCGTTGGTCGGCTGCAGCGTGGCCATGCCCAGGCCGAGCACCACGGTGTTGGGGTTGTTGACCCGGATCGTGTCGGTGAGGCCGTAGATCCCCGGGGTCAAGAGCAGGTGCTTGCCCTGGCCGAGCGCGGCGTTGATCGTCGCGGCGGTGTCGACGCCGGCGCGCGCGATGTAGAACTGGTCGATCGGGATCACCGTGCCCGGGGTCTGGCCGGCGCCCCAGGTGATGCCGTTGGTGTTGGTCCGCAGCGACGGCACGAGCACGGCGAAGCTCGATCCGTTCAGGAACAGGAACGGCTTCTCGCGCGACACCGGCGTCGGGTTGATGATCGTGTTGGGGGTGGTCGGCCAGGTGCCGCCGGGCAGGTTGGCGGGGATGCCGACGTACACCATGTTCCAGACGTGGCCGGTCCAGCTGCCCCACTGGGCATTGCGCGAGATCCACTGCTGCTGCGATCCGCTGTTGACGTCGAAGTCGATCACCGAGTCGGCGATCCAGCCGCCGCTGGCGAACCCGCCGTTCAGGTGCAGCAGCAGGTTGTTGTTGCGGACGTGCATGCGGCGGAACGGCACCGCCTGCGACACCGCCCACAGCATGCCGCCGCCGGGTGGGGTGACCGAGAAGTTCTCGACGCCGCGCCAGAAGTTGACGAGCGCGCTGTTGTTGGCCAGGACCGGATTGGAGTGCACCTGGTTGGTGATCGTCACCTGATCGGGCAGCGCGCCCAGGCCCAGAACCTGGGTGTAGTACCCGACCGGGACATCGACGTTGTAGCTGCCGGGCTTGAACAGGATCGCATTGCGCTGGGTGCCGAACTGGTTGTTCTGCTGGGTGTTGAAGATCGTGTTGATCTGCGCCTGGATCGTGGACTGGGCCATCGTCGGATCGAAGATCACGACGTTGGGGCCGAAGTTGGGCGTGCCGCCGACGGCCGTGCCCGAGATCGTGAACTGCTCCCAGGTGCTCGGCGCGGTCCGGTCGGCGATCAGCGTGCCGCTGATGTTGAGGTCCGCCGACACCCAGCGGCTGTTGGACAGCGCCTGCAGCGACACGGTGCCGTTGCTCTGCGCGACCAGGTGGAACTTCTCGTTGTTGCCGATCGCGGTCGCCGACGCGATCAGCCGGCCGCCGTTGGCCAGATCGGTGGTGACGAACCGGCCGTTGACCGTCGCCTGCAGCGAGGTGGTGCCGTCGCTGTTGGTGACGACCGAGAACTGCTCCCAGCCGCTCGCCGTGGCGCGATTCGCGATCAGGAACGTCGCACCGGCGTTGTCGGCCGAGACGAAGTTGTTGTTGGCCGCGGCGGTGATCGTCGCCGCCTCCGAGACCGCAGGGGCGAGCACGCCGCCGAGCGACACGCCGGCCACGAGCAGAAGCATTGGCAGAAGCATCGATCGATTCACCCGGTTCACCATGGATCGACTCCGGATCGTGTTGGGGATCGTGTTGGGATCGTATTGGGATCGTATTGGGTCCAAGCAGCGCCGTGCAGGCGCCGCGGCGCGAAGCCGAGCTGTAGCGTGCGCGCGCGCTCCGGATCGCGCAATCTCCGCCCTGCACGAACACCCGCCGGCACGCGCACCCCCGTAATACTCATCATGAATCCGTAATACGCATCATGAATGGTGGTGTCCGACGGGCACGAAAGCGTAACGAAACATACGCCCCGCCGGGCCGATGCCGAGGTGATGCCCAACGGGGTACTTCGCCACATCCGTGGAATCCGGACCGCGTGGCGCGCTGCGCAATCGCGTGGGGATCGCTGCGCGCCCCGGCGACACCGTGCGCGGTGGTGGCCACAGCGCGCTCGTCGGGCTGCACCGCCGTCGGCTGCCCGCGATCGCGTCGAGCCGAGCGCGCTCGCGGGGCCGGCCGGGCTGGGCGCGGCGGCTGCATCGTCCACGGCCATGCGACGGCTCCCGATCCTCGGCCGCTGGCCGGTGACCCGCCAGCTCGCCGGCGGCGACCTCGCCGGGCTCGGCGATACCGCGCGATCGCCGCGCACCGACGCACTCCGGCCGCGGACCGAGACCGCCGATCGTGTGGTGCGCTCGGTCTGCCCGTACTGCGCCGTCGGCTGCGGCCAGCTCGTGTACGTCGAGGCTGACCGGATCACCGACATCGAAGGCGATCCGGACTCGCCGATCTCCGAGGGCTGCCTGTGCCCCAAGGGCGCGGCGACCATGCAGCTGGTCACCGGCGATCATCGCCACCATCGCGTGCTGTACCGCGCACCGGGGGCGTCGGACTGGCAGGAGCTCGCGCTCGAGACCGCGATGGACATGGTCGCCGATCGCGTCCAGCGCACCCGCGACGCGAGCTGGCAGGAGCAGCTCGACGACGGCTCGCGCGCTGCGCGGACGATGGCGATCGCGCACCTCGGCGGCGCCACGCTCGACAACGAGGAGAACTACCTGCTCAAGAAGCTCTACACCGCGCTCGGGATGGTCCAGGTCGAGAACCAGGCCCGGATATGACACAGCTCCACGGTCCCCGGTCTGGGGATCTCGTTCGGCCGCGGCGGCGCGACCACGTTCCAGCAGGACCTGCAGAACGCGGACTGCATCCTGATCCAGGGCTCGAACATGGCCGAGTGCCACCCGGTCGGGTTCCGCTGGGTGATGAAGGCCAAGGAGCGCGGCGCGACGATCATCCACGTCGATCCGCGCTACACCCGGACCAGCGCGGTCGCCGATGTCCACGTGCCGATCCGCGCCGGCAGCGACATCGCGTTCCTCGGCGGGATCGTGCACTACGTGATCGAGCACGAGCGCTACTTCCGCGACTACCTCGTGCCGTTCACCAACGCCGCGACGATCATCTCGGCGGACTACCACGACACCGACGACCTCGATGGCCTGTTCAGCGGCTATGACCACGGCCACTACGACGAGGCCAGCTGGCAATACGAGGGCGTCACCGCGGTTCCGGCAGCCGGGCACAAGGAGGTCGTTGCGCGGCTCGGCGCCGGCAAGGTCGGCAAGGTCGATGACGGCGACCTCGAGAGCGCGTTCCGCGCGCCGCGCGACGACACCCTGCAGCACCCGCGCTGCGTGTTCCAGATCGTGCGCCGCCACTTCGCGCGCTACACGCCCGAGATGGTCGCGCGGACCTGCGGCGTCCCCGAGGAGCAGCTGCTGCGCGTCGCGCGCGCGATGTGCGACGCGTCGGGCCGCGAGCGCACCGCGGCGATCTGTTACGCGGTCGGCTGGACCCAGCACACCGTCGGCGTCCAGTACATCCGCACCGCGGCGATCCTCCAGCTCCTGCTCGGCAACATCGGCCGGCCCGGCGGCGGGATCATGGCGCTGCGCGGCCACTCGTCGATCCAGGGCTCGACCGACATCCCGACCCTGTTCGACCTGTTGCCGGGCTACCTCGGGATGCCGCACTCCGGCCAGGCCCACAGCCTCGACGAGTACCTGCGCTCGCACCGCTCGAGCGGGTGGTGGAGCGAGCTGCCGAAGTACATGGTGTCCCTGCTCAAGGCGTGGTTCGGCGACGCGGCGACGCGCGACAACGACTTCCTGTTCCGCCGCTTGCCGCTGCTCAGCGGCGACCACTCGCACCTCGAGACCATCACCGAGATGGCCGATGGCAAGGTGTCGGGCTACTTCGTGATCGGCGAGAACCCGGTGGTCGGGACGGTCGACGGCCCGCTGCAGCGCAAGGGGCTGCGCAAGCTCGACTGGCTCGTGGTCCGCGACTTCGCGCCCACCGAGACCGCGGAGTTCTGGCGATCGTCGCCCGAGATCGACCGTGGCGAGGTCCGGACGGCGGACATCCAGACCGAGGTGTTCTTCTTCCCGGCGGCCACCCACGTCGAGAAGGACGGCTCGTTCACCAACACCCAGCGGCTGCTGCAGTGGCATCACCAGGCGATCGCGCCGCCGGGCGACACCCGGAGCGACCTGTGGTTCGCCTACCACCTCGGCCGCCGGCTCAAGCAGCGCTACGCCGCCACCACCGGCGAGCGCGACCTGGCGATCCGCGCGTTGACCTGGGACTACCCGACGGTGGGGCCGACGGGGTCGCCGATCGACGAGCCGAGCGCCGAGGCGGTGCTGCGCGAGGTCAATGGCTACCACGTCGCGACCGGCGCGCCGGTGGCCGGGTTCACCGAGCTCGCCGACGACGGCTCGACCGCGTGCGGCTGCTGGCTGTATTCGGGCTGCTACGCCGAGGGCGTCAACCAGGCCGCGCGCCGCAGGCCGGCCGCCGAGCAGAGCTGGGTCGCGCCCGACTGGGGCTGGGCGTGGCCGGCCAATCGCCGGCTGATGTACAACCGCGCGTCGGCCGATCGCGACGGCCGGCCGTGGAGCGAGCGCAAGCGCTACGTGTGGTGGGACGAGGCGGCCGGCAAGTGGGTCGGTCACGATGTCCCCGACTTCATCGCCGACCGCCCGCCGTCGTACCGCCCGCCCGACGACGCGCAGGGCCTGGCGACGATCGGCGGCGACGCGCCGTTCATCCTGCAGTCCGACGGTCGCGGCTGGCTGTTCGCGCCCAGCGGCATCATCGACGGCCCGCTGCCGTCGCACTACGAGCCGCAGGAGTCGGTGATCGCCAATCCGCTGTATCCGCAGCAGTGTAATCCGGTGCGGCTCGAGTGGCGGCGGCGCGACAATCCCTATCACGCCGCGGCGCGCGACCGGCGGTTCCCGTTCGTGCTGATCACGTTCCGGCTGACCGAGCACCACACCGCGGGCGGCATGAGCCGGTGGCTGTCGTGGCTGTCCGAGCTCCAGCCCGCGCTGTTCTGCGAGGTCTCGCCCGAGCTCGCCGCCGAGCGCGGCCTGCACAACCGCGGCTGGGCGACGATCCGCAGCGCGCGCGCCGAGATCGAGTGCCGCGTGCTGGTCACCCGGCGGCTGCGCCCGCTGGTGCTCGGCGGCACCGTCGTGCACCAGATCGGGGTGCCGTACCACTGGGGCCGGATCGGCCGGGTCCGCGGCGACGTCGTCAACGACCTGTTCCCGATCGCCGCCGACCCCAACGTCAACATCCCCGAGAGCAAGCTCATCACCGTCGACATCGTCGCCGGGCGGCGGTCGCGCGGGCGGACCGCCGTGATCGATGGCCCGACGGCGATCGGCGGCGCCGACCCGGGGCCCGGAGCCGTGCTCCGCCGCGACCTCCCGGGCGTCGGTCAGATCGACGATCACCCGGCCGCACAGCAGGCGCACCACCAGCATCGTCCCCCCGGCGGCAGCGGCGGCGGCGGCGCCCAGGCCACGCCACCCCGGCCACATGGCCGCCGAGGAAACACGTGAGGCAACACGGATGACCACCCCGGTTGGATTTCTCACCGACACCACGCTGTGCATCGGCTGCAAGGCATGCGAGGTCGCCTGCAAGCAGTGGAACCAGCTGCCCGACGACGGCTTCCACTTCCTCGGGATGTCGTACGACAACACCGCGGCGCTGGGGGCCTCGACCTGGCGCCACGTCAGCTTCGCCGAGCGGCCGGCGCCCGGCGGCGGCATCACCTGGAAGATGATGTCGGATGTCTGCAAGCACTGCGAGCGCGCCGGCTGCCTCGAGGCGTGCCCGACCGGCGCGATCATCCGCACCGAGCACGGCTCGGTCTACATCCAGCCCGACGTGTGCAACGGCTGCGGCTACTGCGTGCCGGCGTGCCCGTTCGGCGTGGTCGCGCGCCGGGACGACGACGGCCGGGCCTGGAAGTGCACGCTGTGCTTCGACCGGCTCCAGGGCCAGCTCGAGCCGGCGTGCGCCAAGGCGTGCCCGACCGACTCGATCCAGTTCGGCCCGCTCGACGAGCTGCGCGCGCGCGCCGAGGCCCGGGTCGACGAGCTGCACGCCCGCGGCGTCACCGGGGCGCGGCGCTACGGCGACCACCAGCCCGGCACCGGCGGCCTGCACGCGCTGTTCGTCCTCACCGACGAGCCCGAGGTCTACAACTTGCCGCCGGCCCCGGTCGTGCCGACCGCCGGCGTCGGCCGATCGTGGCTCTCGGCGGCGGCCGGCGCGCTCGGCCTGGCCGCGCTCGCGATCGGCAGCGTGATCTTCACCCGTGGAGGTGCGTGATGCGTGCGATGAACCACCCCGAGCTCGAGACCCTCGCTCCGCCCCTCGGCGACGGCCGCAACTTCGATCGCACGATCGCCGAGGACCACGGCGAGGGCGCGGCGATCGCCGTCCGGGCGCCGGACGTGGCGTGGCCGATCCCCGCCGAGGCGCGGCCGGCGCCCGACGCGGCGCCGTCGGAGACCTACTACGACCTGCCGGTGGTCAAGGCGGCGCCCTGGAAGTGGTACGTCCCGGCGTACTTCCACGCCGGCGGCGTCGCGGGGGCGGCGGCCTCGCTCGCCGGTGCGATCCAGCTGTCGCGCGATCCCCGGCTGCGCGCGCTCGAGGGTCGGCTGCACTGGCTCGCCGTGCTCGGCGAGGCCGCCGGCGGCGCGCTGCTGATCGCGGACCTCGGCCGGCCGTCGCGGTTCCACCACATGATGCGCGTGCTGCGGCCGAGCTCGCCGATGAACCTCGGGACCTGGATCCTGTCGGCGGCGGGCACGACCGGCGCGCTGGCGCTGGTGTCTCATCTGCGCAGCCGCGATCACGGGGCGCCGCGCGCGACCCTCGGCGGGATCGGCGGCGCGATCGCGGGCACCCTGCTGTCGACCTACACCGGCGTGCTGCTCGGCAACACCGCGATCCCGGTGTGGCACGCGACCCGGCGCCGGCTACCGCCGTGGTTTGCGGCGCTCTCGGCCGCGGGCCTGGGCGCCGCGCTCGAGCTCGCCGCGCCGGCGACCGGCCGCGAAGCCCGCGTCACGCGCGTGTACAGCGCCGTGGCCAAGGCCGCCGAGCTCGCCGGTGCGCGCGGCCTCGCCCGCAGCGCCGGGCGCGCTGGCGTCGACGGCCCGTTCCGCAGCGGCCGGGCGGCGCGGATGTGGCGGGCCTCGCGCTGGCTCGGCGTCGCGAGCCTGGCGGCGACCCTCTGGCCGGGCGGCGGCCGCACCCGCCGGGCGATCGCCGGCGTGCTCGGCACCGCGGCGGCGGTGCTGTCGCGGTTTGCCATTGTCGAGGCCGGACGTCACAGCGCCGCCGATCCACGCGCCACGTTCCTGCCGCAGCGCGCGGGCGAGTGACCCACGCGAGACGCTCGAACCGCGTTCGCTGACATTGCCCGACTGCGCGGTCGGTCACATTGCCGTGCGTTCCTGTCGAGATGAGCGCCGCCAGACGATATGTTCGCGGCAATGAAGCGCCGCGAGTTTCTGCAGAACACTGGCTGGTTCGTGGTCGGAGCGTCCCTCCTGGGGATCCCTGGCTGTGACGACAACAAGACCACCGGCGCGGACGCTGCGCCGCCCCCCGATCCGGAGGCCAAGGGCACGTACAGCTTCCCGCACGGCGTCGCCTCGGGCGATCCGCGCGCCGGCTCGGTCGTGCTGTGGACCCGCGCGGTCCGGGGCAGCGACGCGGCCGCTGCGGTCACCCTCAAGGTCCAGGTCGCCGGCGACCCGGGCTTCGCCAAGGTCTACGCCGAGCGCCTCGTGTCCGCGACCGCCGCGAGCGATCACACCGTGCGCGTGCTGGTCACTCAGCTCGCGTCCGGCACGGCGTACTACTACCGCTTCGTCGCCGGCCAGGACGAGATCGTCGGCCAGACCCGCACCGCGCCCGACGCCGGCGCCGACGTCCAGGTCAACCTCGCGTGGGTGTCGTGCCAGGACTACGCCGCCGGGCACTACGGCGCGTACCGCCAGCTCATGGTCGACGACGACGCGCGGCCGGCCGCCGACAAGATCCACGCGATCGTCCACCTCGGCGACATGATCTACGAGACCCGGGCCAACGGCTTCCAGACCGCGATCGACGACAACTTCCAGCCGATCGCGCTGACCAACCGCGACGGCTCGCCGCGCGGCGTCGCGGCGTTCCCGTCGGGCGGCGGCACCCGGGCGGGCGCGACGTTCGCGGCCACGCTCGACGACTACCGCCACCTCTACAAGACGTTCCTGACCGATCCGGACCTGCAGGCGGCCCGCGCGCGCTGGCCGTTCATCTCGGTGTGGGACGATCACGAGTTCACCGACGACTGCTGGCAGAGCCAGGCCAACTACACCGGCACCGCCAGCCTCGACGAAGGCGACCAGACCCGCCGGGTCGCGGCGAGCCAGGCGTGGTTCGAGTATGTCCCGGTGCAGCTCTCGGGCGCCGAAGGCGTCGACGGCGTCGCGAGCCAGGCCAAGGACTTCACGCCGGTCACCGTCAAGGACGCGGCGTTCACCGCGGCCAACGACGACAACTTCGTCCCCGAGGACAACAACGCCAAGGCGGTCGGCGCGATCACCATCTACCGCTCGTTCCGGTTCGGCAAGCACGTCGAGCTGGTGATGACCGACCAGCGCAGCTACCGGAGCGACCACGCGATCCCCGAGGACCTGATCGCCGCGGCCCCGCCGGGCACGTTCTTCGCGCCGCGCAACGCGCTACCGCTGCCGATCGTCAACATCTTCGACCAGGGCAAGACCGCCAACGGCGGCAACCCGCCGCCCACCGTGGCCGGCCTCCCCAATCTCCGCGCCGGCAGCCCGCCCGGCACGATGCTGGGCAAGGCGCAGAAGGCGTGGTGGAAGGCGACGATGAAGGGCTCGGACGCGACCTGGAAGCTGTGGGGCAGCGAGGTCACGCTGATGCGCATGCGGATCCAGGCGGTAGGCACGACGCTGCCGGTCGATCTGGTGATCAGCGCCGACGCATGGGACGGCTATCCGACCGAGCGCGTCGAGCTGATGACGTTCCTCAAGGACCAGGGCGTCAAGAACGTCGTGACGCTGTCCGGCGACATCCACGCCTCGTTCGCGGGCGTCATCATGGATAACTTCGACGCTGCGACGCCCACACCGGTCGCGTGCGAGCTGGTCGCGGCGGGCATCAGCTCGAACTCGCTGTTCTCGTTCTTCGAGTCTGCGACCCGTGGGCTGCCCCCCGCGAAAGCGACACTTCGCGACATCATCACGGTCGATGCGACCGCCGCCAGCGGCGCCGCGTTCACCGAGAACTTCAACCTGCTGCTGCTGGATGGCACGGTCGCTGCGGCCACCTACGCAGCGACGAAGGATGTGCAGATGGCACTCGCGGTGGCGACTCCGGCCAATCCGCACCTCAAGTACGCCGACACCAACGCGCAGGGCTACGGCTACGCCAAGATCACGGCAGCCGACATCAAGGCGACGATCGTCACGATCAACCGGCCGATCGCCACGCCGAACACGGCGAACCCCGCCCCCGGCGTCAAGCGCACCGCGAGCTTCACGATCCCCAAGAACAACCCGGGCGGCATGATCGGCCCGACGTTCACCGGGACCAAGCCGTTCCCCATCGTATGATCTCAGCTGGCTGAACAGCGGGGCGCACCTTTCGCGTCTGGGTTCAAGAATAACGGAGCCACCAAGAGTGCATCGACCTTGACACCGGCCGTCGCGACCGCAAATGTCGGGCATGATCTCGAGGAACGATGTGGTGCGGGTGAAGCGGTCGTGCCGGCGCAGCCTCGTTCAGGGCTCCGTTCTGGTTCTCCTGATTTCGGCCTGCGGCTATCCTCGACCGGCGGATGTCGAAGCCGACGGTATGCCGGAAAATTCGAAGTTCCAGCTCCTCGCCCTCGATCCAGATAACGCTGCAACTGGCGACACCATCACGCTCGAAGGCACCTTCGATTCGGCCGTCATGGTGAACTTTCCGGGGGGCAGCTCGGAGCCTGCAACGGTCCTCGGTAAGCATCGCGCCACGGTAGTGGTCCCTGAGTCCGCTACTGCTGGCGCGCTGTCGGTGACAACTGGCGCCGTGACAGTAGGGTCCTTGGCGTTCCATCGAACATCCTTTCCTCTGGACCTGCAGCCTTTCCAAGGATTCCAACATCAAGGCAGCGGCGGCCGGCAAGAAGCCACGCTCGTGACGGGCCGTAGCGGCGCCACAAGCGCAGTTATCGCGAACTACATTTACGTCATCGGCGGGTCCGATCGCTCCGGCTATCTCGGAACTGTGGAGCGTGCGCGTGTCAATTTCGATGGCTCGCTTGGCCCGTTCGTGACCTATGCGCGGAACCTGGTAACACCGCGCGCGGGTCACACATGCATTATCATCGGCATCTTCGTCTATGTGATCGGCGGTGCCAGTAGTTTGGGGTCCCTCGATAGCGTCGAGCGAGCAATGATTGGGCCCGATGGTTCTCTGGGGCAGTTCGACATCGTGCCCGGTCTTGCTCTGCACGCAGCACGCAGGGGGAGCGCGAGCGTGCTGCTAGGAAACTCCTTGTACCTCATAGGCGGTACAGGGAATGGTGTCCTGGATTCTGTCGAGCGATCCACCATCGAGGTCAATGGCTCCCTGGGACCATTTGCAATCCTTCCAGACGTCGTCTTGACGACCGCCCGTACAGACCACACAACAACCGTCGTCCAAAACACACTGTATGTGATCGGGGGTTCGAGCAGCAGCGGAGTGGTGGGTAGCGTAGAGCGTTCGTCCATCGGTGGTGATGGTACGCTGGGAGCGTTTACCCCCGTTGCCGGGGCGCGCCTGCTGACGTCGCGCGCCGGTCACACGAGTGTACGATTCGGGAACTCCTTGTATATCTTGGGCGGTGTTGGAAGCAGTGGTGAACTGGCGAGCATCGAGCAAGCAATGGTTCACATTGATGGTTCAATCGATGCCTTCGCTCCGTCACGCATCGGCTCGCTTGCCCGGGCTCGCGGCAGCAGCGTCAAGGCAATGCAGGGAAATTATCTCTATCTCTTGGGAGGCACGAATACCGATGGGGGTTACTCGAATAGTATTGAGCATGCGAGCCTGAACAACAGTGGTGCTCTCGGAGCGTTTTCCGTAATTCCAGACGTCGCCTTGATACCAAATACCGCAAATGTTCTTGGTACCCTCGTGGCCGGGTCGTGGCTCTACGTATTCACAGCCGGTCTCGTTGAACGAGCACCCATTCGCAACGATGATTCATTGGGTGCCTTTGTGCCGGCTCCAGAAGTTGGGCTAAATCCTACGCTGCGTGACTATTCGGTTGCTGAGATAAAGAACAGAGTCTACATTCTCGGTGGATCTGGATCGAACGATATCTTTGGTCGGGATGTCAACGAGGCGATGATCAGTCCTGATGGTTCGCTGAGTTCTCTTGCACCAGTTTCTGGAATTATCCTCATCAATCCCCACGCCGGAGCTAATAGCGTGGTTATAGGGAATAAGTTGTACATAGTAGGCGGTCATGCTGTCACTGCTAGTGTGCAGAAAATCGTTGAAGTGGCAACGATAGATGCAGATGGCTCACTTGAGCCATTCACCATTTCTGGATCTACTGCCGAGAATGGTTGCGATGGTTGTGCAAGTGTTGTGATAGGGAAATACCTGTATCTCATCAGTGGGCTTGGCCAATCACGCACTGTGCAGCGTGCCGCCATTAATGACGATAATTCACTTGGCCAGTTCGCGGTAGTACGCGAAGTTGCGACCACAGTCTTTCGACTCCAAGCCGCGACAATCGTCGTGGGCTCCTATCTCTACATGATAGGTGGTGATGGGCTGTCACCCGTGGATGGGCCACATACAGAACGTGCGCTCATCAATGCGGATGGATCGCTGGGTATGTTCATGCCAGTGTCTGCGAATCTGAGTTCAAGATCGGGATGGAACAGCGTGATTTTCAATGATCAAATGTATGTCATTGGCGGATCTCAAGGTTCCGCGTACACATCAGAGATTGTGCGAGGCCGCCTGCACTAGAACTTCGATCGCCTAGAATGTGGTTCATCTCGATCGCTCGCGGGGGATACGACAGAGGGGGCGACCTGGCGGCGCTTCGCGTGATCTGCTCGGCAGCATGACCATCGAGCGCTGGCGCCAAGCCGAACGTACGCGCGACAAGAGACTGCGATGCTCAAGAGCCTTCGCCGGACCCCTAATATCTAGGCCGCGCGCGCGGCGGCGGTGCGGCAGGGACAGGCCGAGTTCGAAGGTGCGCGGGCGCCCTTGGTGTCGATGCTGGCGCGGCCGACGAGGTAGCGGCGGTCGAGCAGCTACCGTGAATCGCGCGATCTGACGGATCGACAGGCCGAGATCTCCCCGTCCCCAGCCGGCGTCAGAGCCGGCTGGCTCGGGAGCAGCGGACGTCTGGAGAGCGAACGAACGCCTGGGCCCCGCGCGGCCGCTGATCGGGTGCTGACACGCCGAGCCCAGCCGGGGGGAGCGCGAAGCGAGCGGGTCCGAAACACAAGCTCCTCGAGGGGGCGATCGCGAGACGTCAACGCGGCTTGCCGTGGGCGACCGCGAGCAGATGGGCTCGGGTGCCGCGACCGTGATTTGGATTGGCCGGGTCTTGCCCCGCACATACCTAGCGCCGTCCGCGCACGAGCCGGTGGTCCTTCGGCGGGCGCGGTCCCCGACGCCCAGCGCGCAGCAGCCCACGGCGAGCCGCGTGTCCGCGCTCTCCCGGGGCTCCATGTCCTACGGGGTCCTGCGGGCGGCTGGCACTAGAGCACCGATCGGTTCGCAGTCTCAGCAAAATCGATCATTTAGCCGGCCCGATCGACAGTTCGGGCCGATCGTGATCCTCTCGTCGCACGATGGCCATCAAGCGCTGGAGTCCGAGCGAGATCGTTAGCCGCCGCGAGAAGTTCATCCTGGGTCGGCTCAAGCGGAATGGGAAGCTGTACGCGTTTCTTCGACTGCATCGCGCTCAGCTGTTCAACGACGCGTTTCAGCTCGAGCTCGAGGCGATGTACCGCGACACGGGGGCCGGCAAGGAAGCGCACCCACCTGCATTCATGGCGATGGTGCTGTTGTTGCAGTCCTACGCTGGGGCGTCGGACGCCACCGCGGTCGAGCTGTCGTTGCTCGACCTGCGCTGGCAAATGGTGCTCGACTGCCTCGGCGCCGACGAGCCGGTGTTCTCGCAAGGCGCGCTGTTCGATTTTCGCGAGCGCCTGATTGCCGCCGACCTCGACCGCCGACTGCTGGAGCGGACCCGCGAGCTCGCTGGCGAGACCAAAGCGTTCGATCCCAAGAAACTGCCGAAAACGCTACGCGTGGCGATGGACTCGAGCCCGCTCGAAGGTGCGGGCCGCGTCGAGGACACCATCAACTTGCTGGCGCACGCGGGACGCAAGATCGTTGCGTGCGTCGCGAAGTTGCGGGGCTGGCCCGAGGAGCGTGTCTGTCGCGAGGCTGGATGCCCGCTGCTCCTTGCATCAAGTGTCAAGGCTGCCCTCGATCTCGACTGGAGTGACCCAGCGGAGAAGGCGTCCGCCATTCCGACCCTGATCGAGGAACTCACCAGCCTGGAACACTGGCTGACCGTGGCCGTACCCGATGAGCTGACGCGCCCGCCGCTCGACGAGCACGTTGCGACCCTGCGGCAGATCATGGACCAGGATCTGGAGCCCGATCCGGGCGGCAGCGGCCGCTTGCGTATTCGCGAGGGCGTCGCCGAAGACCGCCGCGTCTCCGTCGAGGACAAGGAAATGCGCCACGGCCGCAAGACGAAGTCGAAGCGCTTCAATGGCTACAAGCGCCACCTCGCGATTGACCTCGACACCCTGCTCGTCTTGGCGGTCGCGGTGCTCCCAGCCAACCGACCCGAGCAAGAGGCTGCCCCGAGTCTGGTCGCGGACATCGCTTCACAAGGCCTGACCATCGATTCGCTCTACATCGATCGCGGCTACATCAACGCTCCGATCGTCGACGAGATCCTTGCACGGCGGGGAGCCGTCATCTGCCGGCCTTGGCTCGCGCGCAACGGCACGCACTTCAGCAAGCGGGCTTTCACGCTCAACATGCGTGATCGTACGATCACGTGTCCGGCAGGCGAACAGCAGCCGATCATCCTCGGCGCCAAGGTCCAATTCCCCGCCGAGACCTGTCAGGTATGCCCGCTGCGCGCCAAGTGCACCGACGCCGCGCCCGGCCGGGGCCGCTCCGTCGAGATCGCCGACAACGAGCTTCTGCAGCAGCGCCTTCGTAAGCGAGCCGCGACGTCGGCGGGTCGGCAGGAGCTTCGTGAGCGGGTGCCCGTCGAACACCGCCAGGCACACACGTGCCGACGCCAAGGCCGACACGCCCGCTTCGTCGGCAGCCGAAAGAACGAATTCGATCTTCGCCGCGCCGCCGCCGTCGGTAACCTCGAGGTCATTCAGCGGAGGCTTGAAACACAGGCCGCCCCCAGCGAGTCCTACATGGCCAGGGCTGCATGATTACGATGGTTTTGAACCGGTCGGTGCTCTAGCGATGCGCGGCGGGCGCGGCGTGGTACGCGATCCCGAGCTCGAAGGTGCGCGGGGCGCCTTCGGTGTCGATGCCGGCGCGGCCGACGAGGTAGTGGCGGTCGAGCAGGTTCTGGCCGGAGACGAACGCGGAGAAGCCGCGGGTCAGGGCGCGCTCGACGCGGGCGTCGAGGAGGACGACGGCGCCGATCGGCTGGGTGTTGAGGTCGTCCTCGAACTGCGGGCCGAGGTAGCGGGCCTGGCCGGTGATCGTGGCGATCCGGTCATCGTCGAAGGTGATCGCGGCGGTGGTGCGGTGGTGCGGGTCCTGCGCGAGCCGCTTGCCGACGAGGTCGGGCTGCGCCGGGGCCTCGGTGACGTGGGCGTCGCTGAAGGTGTGGGCGACGCGCACCGTCCATGCGTCGGCGGGCCGCCAGGCGAGATCGAGATCGACGCCGAGGATCCGGGTCTTGCCCAGGTTCTGGCGCTGGCGGGTCGCGCCGTCGATCGGCATGGCGAGCGTGACGTTGGCGATCGGATCGGACAGCTGGTTCCAGAACCCGGTGACCTGGACGCCGAGGTGTTCGACGACGATCTCGGTGCCGAGCTCGCCGCCCCACAGGGTCTCGGGGCGGAGCTGGTCGTTGGCCGCGGTCAGCACGGCGCCGACCTGGAACGGCCGGTAGAGCTCGTTGAGCGTCGGCGCGCGGAACGCGCGGTACGCCGAGGCGCGCAGCGCGAGCTCGCGGGTGACGTGCCACAGGGCGCCGATCCGCGGATCGAGCTGGAGCTCGGAGGCGTCGGCCAGCGCCGTGGTCATCGCGCTGCCGTCGCCCAGGGTGAGCGTCCGGCTGGCGGACACATTCTGCCAGGCGTCGAGGCGCAGCGCCGCGGCGACCTCGAGCTCGGGGCTCAGCTGCACCGCGTCCTGGGCGAACGCGCCGGCGAAGCGCTGCTCGCCGCCCGCGGCGCGCCGGACCAGCGTGGTGGGCCGCACCATCGCCGGCGTCAGGTTGTCGGTGGCGGTGCCGGCGACGCGCTGGGCGTCGACGCCGACGACGATCGCGTGGTGCTCGACGGGGCTGCCGGTCCAGGTCGCGAGCCCGCCCTGGTTGTTCGACGGCGTCCGCTGGTTACTGGCGGTGGCGGCGGTCGAGCGATCGGCGGACACGCGCGCGCGCTCCTGCTCGAACCGCTGGGTACCGCCGAACAGCTGGATCGCGAGGTTGCCGGAGCCGCGCACCAGCTCCCAGCCGGCGTCGTAGGTCACGGTCCGGACGTCGGCGGTGGTGTGCTGGGTGCCGGCATCGAGCGACTCGGTGAACAGCCGCGCGCCGGCGTGCGCGATCGACTCGCCGCGGTGGTACTCGACGCGGCCACCGAGGGTTTCGTGGCTCGACGCCGCGGGGCCATCGACCGCGCCGCGCTGCGCCTCGACGATCGGGGCGTAGCCGTCGGTGTGCAGCGACTCGCCGTCGAGCGCGATGCCGAAGTCGCCGACCCGCTCGGCGGCGCGCCCGGACAGCCGCAGCGTGCCGAGCGAGCCGCCGGCGACCACCGCGTCGAGCGCCGGGCCGTCGATCGGCCGCGAGATCACCTGCAGCACGCCGCCGAGCGCGAAGTTGCCGAACAGCGCCGAGGCCCCGCTCGGCACGATCTCGATCCGATCGATCCCGAGCGGCGACATCGCGCGCCAGTACACCCAGCCGCCGAATGGATCGTTCTGCGGGATGCCGTCGCGCAGCACCAGCGCGCGCGACACGCCCGAGGGCCCGACGCCGCGCAGGTTCAGGCCCTGCGACGTCGGATCGGCGATCGCGCTCGAGCTGCGCCGGAACGTGCCGACGGTCGGCGCCATGCGCACCAGATCGTCGGCCAGCGTATCGGGCGAGCTCCGCAGCTGGTCGCGATCGATCACGGTGACCGCGGCGGGGACGTCCTGCGCCGGCCGCGGCAGCCGCAGCCCGGTGACGACGATGACCTCATCGGGGAGCGCCGGCGCGGGCTCGGCGACCGGCGGCGCCGGCGGGACCGGGTCATCCGCACGCGCGTCCGCCGCGGCCGCGAGGACGAGCAGGGACGCCAGCCGGGGCGCAAGACCAGGACAGCGCATGGCGGCTACTTCTTGGGCCGGATCGCGTCCGCGGTGCCCTGGATGAACGCCTTGAGCTTCTCGATATCGTCCGGCTTGAGCCGGCCGGTGAAGTCGGGCATTCCATCTTTGAGGTTGGGCCCCTTGAACACGAACTTGTCGAGCTCGGAGATGATCTCCGGCTTGATGTAGCCCAGGTTGGGGATGTTGCCGCCGCGATCGACGCCAGGCACGCCGTGGCACAGCACGCAGTGGCTGACGTAGATGCCCTGGCCGTCCTTGGCGAGCGCCGGGTTGTACTTGACGCCGGCGATCAGGCCCTCGAGCTTGACCGAGACGAACGGCGGCGGAGTCGCCTTGCCGCCGAGCACGTAGGTGAACACCGTGCCGGGGCCGATCTTCTCGCTGGTGCGCTGCGACAGGCCGTAGGCGCCGCCCCAGCCGACCGCGACCGAGATGTACTGCTTGCCATCGACCAGGTACGTCGACGGCGCGGCGACCACGCCGGTGCCGGTCGGCGACTCCCAGACCTTCTTGCCGGTCCTGGCGTTGTACGCGACGAACCGGCCGTCGGCCGTGCCCTGGAACACGAGGTTGCCGGCGGTGGTCAACGTGCCGCCGTTCCACGGCGAGACGTGCTCGACGCGCCAGACTTCCTTCTGCGCGACCGGGTCCCACGCGACCAGCCGGCCGAACGGCTTGCTGGTCGGCGGCACCGCATTGATGATCATGCCGGTGTTCCAGCCGGTGCCGGTGCCGGCGCGGTTGTCGAGCACGGCGCCGCGCTTCCACTCCTTGTCGTCCATGAGGCCGATCGGTACGTTCTGGGCCGGCAGGTAGACCAGGCCGGTCGTCGGGTTGAACGACATCGGGTGCCAGTTGTGGGCGCCGTACGGCCCGGGGATGGCGTCGAACGGGCCGTCGGGGCGGGCCTTGGCGGTCTCGATCGGCCGGCCGGCCTTGTCGAAGCCCTTGGCCCAGTTGACGTCGACGAAGTTCTTGACCGAGATCAGCTTGCCGTCGGTCCGGTCGATCACGAAGAAGAAGCCGTTCTTGGGCGCGTGCAGGATGACCTTGCGCGGCTTGCCGCCGATCTTGAGGTCGGCGAGGATCATCGGCTGGGTCGACGTGTAGTCCCAGTTGTCACCGGGAGTCTCCTGGTAGTGCCAGACGTAGGCGCCGGTATCGACGTTGAGCGCCACGATCGACGCCAGGTACAGGTTGTCTCCGCCCTTGGGGCTGCGCCGGTTCCGGCTCCACGGCGAGCCATTGCCGGTGCCGATGTAGACCAGCTTGAGGTCGGGATCGAAGGTGATCGAGTCCCACGGCGTGCCGCCGCCGCCGGTCTCCCAGTACTTGGCCGACGGGTCCCACGTGGCCGCCGCCTTCTTCATCGACTCGTCCTCGAACGGCTTGCTCGGATCGCCCGGCACGCAGAACCAGCGCCACTTCTGCGCGCCGGTCTCGGCGTCGTAGGCGGTCACGTAGCCGCGCACGCCGTACTCGGCGCCGCCGTTGCCGATGATCACGTTGCCATTGGCCACCCGCGGCGCGCCGGTGACGGTATAGGCGTGCGTGCGATCGGTGATCGTGTCCTTCTCCCACAGCTTGCCGCCGGTCGTCGCGTCGAGCGCGATCAGCCGGCCGTCGAACGACGCGACGAAGATCTTGCCCTTGTGGAGCGCCACGCCGCGGTTGACCACGTCGCAGCAGGCCTTCTCGCCGAAGCTGCGCGGGACCTGGGGATCGAAGCTCCACAGCTTCTTGCCGGTGCGGACGTCGATCGCGTGGACCACGCTCCACGACGCGGTGACGTACATGACGCCGTCGACGACCAGCGGGGTCGCCTCGACGCCGCGCGTCGATTCGAGGTTGTAGGTCCAGGCCAGACCGAGCTCGCCGACATTGCTGTCCTTGATCTCGGTGAGCTTGGAGTACCGGGTCTCGGCGTAATCCAGGCCGTAGGTCGGCCAGTCCTTGGACGTGGCTCCGTTGGCCTGGATCGCGGCGCCGTCGATGCCCTGGGTCGCCGCCTTGATCCGCGCCGGGGTGATGCCGGCACCCTGAGCGCCCTGGGCGCCGGCGGTATCCGGGCCGCCGAGCGCGACGACCGCGGCGAGCGCGATCGCCGCCACGACCATCGTCGAACGAGTGGGTGATCCGATGAAGCGCTTCATGGCTGTACCTCGTGTTCGCGAATGTGGACGCGCGCCGCCGGTGACCGTTCCGCGGCCTTCCGGGCGGGCATCATCACGCAGCCACCCGGGGAGCGCAACCCGGGGCGTACGGCGCGGGGCTGCCGCGGCCGAAAAAGCCACCGCCCCGGCCGGGGCGAACCCAGCCGGGGCGGATCTACGAACGGCGGTCCCGACTAGAGCCCGTGGACCGGGACCGTGCTTCCCGAGTCGCCCGTCCGACGGTGGTTGTAGACCACCACCGGGCTACTCGACTGCACCGCGACCCAGCCGAGGAACACCGGCGGCAGGCCCATCGTGGCGGCCAGGTTCTCGGTGAAGAACTGGCCGTTCGCGGCCAGGGTCACGTTGAACGTGGCGGCCTGCGAGCCCGACGCGTTGTACGCGATCAGCTGCACCGTGGCCGCCCCCGCCCCCGGGTTCGACAGCGCGAACCGCGACTGGCTGGTGGTCGCCGTCGCGGCCGCGACCGCCTCTGGATCGATCGCCTGACCGGCCAGTTGCCCGAACGGCGTCTGGGAGAACGACGTCTGGTCGACGCGGATCAAGAGCGGCGAGAACCCGTTGGCGGTCGACGCGTTGCTATCCGGCGTCGCCGGGTCGAGGTTCACCTTGTTGACGATCCGGGCCTGCGCCGTGACCTTCTGCGGCGTGGTGACCACGATGAAGCCGTGCTTGCCCGACGGCGTGGTCGTGGTCTCGCGCCGCGCCCAGCGCACGATGTCGGCGATCGGAGCGGCGCTGTTGACCGCGATCGGGATGTCGCGCGTGCGTTCCACGCCGGCGCTCGCGCCGGTCGTGTCGCCGGTCTCGACGAAGTGCACCGTCACGTTCGCGGTGATCGGCCCGGGATTGGAGATCTCGAGCGCGGTCGCGAACGCGGCGGTGTCCTCGACGTACGGCACCAGCACGGTCGACGACGCCTCGGCCGCCGTGTGCACCGGCGTGCCTCCGCTGAACGTCTGCTTGCTCTTGACGATGTCGCGCGCCATCACCGCGATCGGCTGGGTGGCGGTCCAGCTCAGCTGCCCGGAGAACGTCGCCGCCAGCCCGAGCTTCTTGACGATGTCGGGGAAGCTCGCCTGGCCGTGCGGCGGGATGAACACCAGCGTGCCGGCGATCGGATCGCCGCCCCCGGCCGCGTAGGCCAGCAGCGACACCGACGACGTGCTGGTGCCCGCGTTGGCGAACACCGTCTGGGTCAGGTAGCTCGCCGTGCCCACGGTCGAGACGTAGCCGCTGGTCGTGCCCGTGATCGACTGCCCGTCCTCGAGCATCGAGTCGCTGCTGGCGTTGTTGACGACCGAGGCCATGCTCTGGAACACCTCGGTGCCGAACAGCGCCACGCTGCCGATCGTGTTCTGCACCGTCGAGGTCCGGGTCAGCGACCGGATGATGTCGCTGATCGTCTTGACCTCGTTCGGCGCGACCTGGAACGTGCCGTTGCCGAGCAGGTCGCCGCTGGTGCCGTACAGGAAGCAGCTGACCGACAGCGGGTTCGGGCTGACCGCGTTGTTGATCAGCAGCGCCGTGCGCTCGTTGCCGATGCCGGTCTTCTTGCCGTCGCCATCGACGACGAACGGCAGGAGCGCGGCCGATGACAGCCCGCCGAGGTTGCAGGCATGGAACTGCCAGTGCGTGCTGGTGCCGTTGGTGCCGTCGAAGCCACCGACCAGGTGGAACGTCGGGCCGAGCACCGCACCCGCGGTGTTGTCGACGCCGGCCGCCACGCCGGTGATCGCCGGGCCCTGCGACCAGCTGTTGGTCGCGGGATCGAAGACCTGGCTGTGCGCCGTCGGCCGGCCGCCGACGACCATCGCCTTGCCGCCGAGCACGCCGACCGCGGGGTCGGTCGCGGTGAACGGCATCGCCGGACCGCTGCGCCAGGTGTCGGTGATCGGGTTGTAGATCACGTGCGCGTTGCCCTCGAAGCCGCCGGCGAACGCGTGCATCTCGCCGTTGAGCGTGATGCCGTGGACCCGGGCGTTGGTCGCCAGGCTCGGCGCGTCCGCCTTGCGGGTGAACGTGTCCGTGGCGGGATCGTACTGCCACGTCTGGGTGATGAAGCCCGAGCCGTAGGCCACGTAGATCTTGCCGCCGATCGCGGCGACCGCCGCGCCGAAGTTGTCGGTCGGCAGATCGTGGCCGCGACTCCAGCTGTCGGCGGCGATGTTGTATCGCCACAGCGCGCGGTGCGGGTTGACCGGGCCGGGCGGACCGTTGATGCCGCCGAACACGTAGATCGTGCCGCCGACGATGGTCGCCGCGCCAAAGTTGGCGCCCACGCCCGGTGCCGGGACGTCGGTCTTGTGCGACCACGTCGAGGTCACGGGGTCGAACGCCCACAGCTGGTCGATGCGCACGTTGGGCCCGGCGCCGAGGCCGCCGCCGATGACGTAGATCTTGTTGGTGCCCGGCGAGGCCACGACCGTGGATTGCGACGGCCCCGAGGCGAGCGGGATCGCTGCGCCCTGCGCCCAGGCCTCGAAGCACGCACCGACGATGAACGAGCCGGTCGCCGAGAACGCGCTACCGCCGCAGGCGTTGCTGGCACTGACCCGCCAGAAGTACGGGGTCGCGACGTCGAGGTCGACCGGAACCGTGAAGCTCGTGGTCGAGACCTGGACGTCGATGACGATGCTGGCAAACGCCGCGTCGCGCGCGATCTGGAGGTGGTAGGCCGAGGCGCCGAAGGCGAACGGGGTCACGCCCTGCGCACCGGACACCGCGCCGGAGGTCGCGCCGCTCGGCGCGGACGCCGTGGGGACGCCGGCCGGCGGCAGGTTCCCGGCGAGCTCCCAGGGGAACAGGGCCCGGCTGGTCTTCACTCCGGCGGCCGACGACGCCCCGCCGGACACCGTCGACTCCGGCACGAACGGCGAGGTCCACGACAGCGTCGGGCGCCGCGGGACGTTGATCTCCCCGACGCGCGGGCTCACGACCTCGGGCGCGCTGGGTGCGTTCGGATCGATCAGGATGTGCGTGGTCGCGGTCCGCGGCCCGTCGGGCGGCGGGGTCACGGCCACGCCCGTGATGTCGACGTTGAACTGGTCGCCGGCGGTCGGCCGCGCGGTGGCCAGCGTCATCGTCGTCGACTCACCCGGGCCGATCGGGTTCCTGGCGAACGTCGCGACCGCACCGGGCGGCAGGCGGCCCGCGGACAGCGTCACCGGCGACGTGAAGTTCGGGCCGTTGACCGAGTCGACCGAGACCCCGAACTGCAGGGTGGCTCCGGCGCAGGCCTCGGCCGGCACCGGCGGCGCGACGTGGACGGTGAAGTCCGGCGGCCCGCAGTTCTGGGTGACCACGGCGACGTCGTCGACGAACATGCCGGTGATGTCACCGAAGCCGTCCTGGTGGACGCCGAACGTCAGCTTGATCGTCATGCCGGCGAACGCCGACAGATCGAACGAGCGCAGGACGTAGGTCTGGTCGTTGCGAGCCTCGTTCATCAGCACCACGGTCGCGCCGGCCGGGCTGATCGGCGTCACGCGGACGTACTGCTGGTCGAACGTGACGCTGTCGGTGGTCAGCGGCCACTCCCAGAACGTCAGCTTGGGGCTGCCGCCGATCGGCAGCGCCAGGACCTGGGAGATCTGCGAATCACCGAGCGGCTCGCTGACGCCGACGAACGTGCCGATCGCGGCGGCCTTGGTTCCGGAGTGCGGCTTGTCGCCGTTGACCACCGGCGGCGGAACCGCCAGGTCGACGGTCCAGCCCGCGAGCCCGTTCTCGAAGCCCCCGTTGGTCGCCACGTCGTGTGGCTCGGAGCACGAGGCGGTGCGGAAGTTGAAGCATGCCGAGGACGGCGCGGTGCCGCCGCACGAGTTGCTCGCCGACACGTGCCACGAGAACGGTGCAAACGCCGGCAGCGCCTGGGTATCGGGGAGCTGGAAGCTGGTCGAGCTGGTCGTGAACGACCGGATCGGCGCGCCGGTGCAGTTGCTGCCGTCGAAGATCTCGAGCCCATACTGCGTCGCCTGAGCGACCGGGGCCCACGTGAACGGCCCGGTCGACGCCGCGCCATCGGCGCCGTTGACCGGCGCGACGAGGGTCGGCCCGCCCGCGACCTCGGAGCGAACGACGAACGTCGTGGTCGACGTGGTCGTCAGGGCGGTGCTCGCGGCGCGCACTGTGAGGGTGTACGTACCGGGTGGCGTCGCCGCCGTGGTCGAGACCCGCATCGCGGCGTTCGTGCCGCTGGCCGACGGTGTCGGCACCGGGTTGGGATCGAACGCGGCGGTGATCTCCCCGCCGGGCGGCGGAGCCGGGTTCACACCCGTGAGGCTGAGCGTCACGTCGCTGGTGAACCGACCGGCCCCGCCGAACAGCGTCACCGTGCCCGCGCCGGTGGTCCCGTGGCAGGTCTCACCGGGAGCGGTGATGACCAGCGGGGTCGCGAACGGGCTGGTGACGATGCAATCGTTCAGCGTGTTGGAAAACTCGGTCTGCACGTCGTACGTCACGCCGTCGGAGCCCAGGACGTGGCCGTTCTGGTCGTTGCAGATATCTCCGATCTCACTGAACACCAGGTCCGCCCACGCCAGCGGCGGGCCGAACACCGTCGCCAGACCGATCTCGGGATCGGTCATGGTCTCGACGAGCTCGTGCGATGCGACCTGGGTGTAGTTGCCGAACTGCGTCGCGGCCGCGCCGCAGCCGTTCTCGCAGCCCGAGCCGGGCTGGAAGTCGGGATGGACGCCGTACTCGATCTCGCCGTGCCCACCCGCGTTGGCGATGGTCCCGTGATAGGCGCAGAACACCTGGCACGACGCGGCGCCGCCCAGGGTGATGGTCTTGCCGTGGGGGAAGAAGATCGCGTAATAGGTGTTGTTGTTGCCGGCGCCGTCGCTGCTCGGCGCCGGGAGGGTGCCGGCGGCGATCTGCGCGGAGAGCTCGGCCTGGATCTGGTCGTCGTCGATCACCGTGCCGTTGTTCGCCGCCGACGGCGTGATCGTCGCCTGCGTGAGGAACGACCCCCGGCCGAGGACCTGGTTGCTGGTCGGCGATGGCTGCGTCGTGGTGTTGTACTCGGTGAGCCAGTCGACGTACGGGCTGTTGAGCACACCCTGATAGAACGTCGCCATGCTCGGCGTCGCCGTGCTCAGGACCTCCGGGATGTAGCTGCCGGAGCCGTAGATCACCTGCACGACCTGGACGTTGGAGACGATCCGCCCGCCGAAGTATTGCAGGTGCGCGCCGGGCGGAGCCGAGAACGGCTTGGCTCCCCGCGTGCTGTTCGCCTCACGCTGCTGGCCATGCAAGAACATGCCTTTGCGCAATTCCGGACTTGTGACTTCTGCATTGTCCGGTGGCGAAGTCGAGCAACTCGCGACGCCGAGCGTCGCCGCCACGGCGAACGCTGAACGTGATACCGACGATAAGACCATAGAAAACCCTCCTCGGTGCGCCTGCTACCGAATGATGGATGCCCCGGATGCTCGGGACGTGAATGGAACCGACCAGCGATATCATTCGCTGTCGTATGAATCAACGCCTGATCCGGGAATTAATCTGTCTCTACAGGCCGTCTGCTTCGACATAGTCGATCACCTCGCGCGACGCTGGCGCGGCGGCAGTCACCGCGCCGCGGCGGGTCTGGTCCCGGCGCTGACAGCAGTGAGCACCCGATGTATCGCGACACTCTAGCGGCCGCACCCGGGCGAGTCGACGGCAAGCCAAGGCAGGTTGCGAACCCGACGTTTCGGCTGCGGCTGGCGCGATCCCGGCGGCGCGGCCGGGCTCCGGTCACCGTGCTTCACTACAGCAGCGCTGAATATCCGACTGGCAGAAGGCGAGCGACCGCGCATCCGAGAGCGCCGGCTCACCTCCGGACTGAAAACCAAAATCAGTTCGCATCGCAGGAAATCGAGATCGTTGATCGACAGCGCGCGGCAGCGGGCGGCGCGCCGCGCGTGTTTCGGATACGAGTCGGGCCGGCGGCCGGGGTCGTCGCATCCCGGTGCAGCCGGCCGATGTGATCGGTATCGCAGCGCGACCGCGCACCGCGCGCGGGAGTGGGCGGTGCGCGATCGCCGGCGTGCCGGGTCGCGGTCAGCGCTCGTGCACCGTGACGAGCTGGCGGACGTACTTCATGGCGGGCGATCCCCAGGACAGCAGGCGGTCGTGGTACGCGCGCTCGGAGAACCCGGGCTGGGCGGCGGCGGCGCGGCGGAGCTTGAGCAGCTCGGTGAAGCCGAAGAAGTAGGTCGTGAGCTGGGCGCTCGACAGCCGGGCGCGCTTCCACTTGCCGACCGCCTCGCCGTCCTCCTGGAACGCCTCGTTCTTCATCAGGGCCAGCGCGGCCTTCTCGTCCATGGTGCCGGCGTGGATGTCGTGATCGAGGATCGCGTTGGCCGAGAGCCGCAGCACCATCTTCTCGCGCTGCAGCCGGACCCTCGGGCCGCCGAAGCCGTGCTCGGCCATCATCCACTCGCCGTAGACCGCCCAGCCCTCGACGAACGGGCCCGAGGCGAACACCGCGCGGAGCTTGGACGGGAACTGGTTATTGTGCATCGCCTGGAGGTAGTGGCCCGGCATCGCCTCGTGGATCGACAGCTCGGCGAGCATCGCCTGGTTGTACTCGCGGTAGAACGACTCGACGCGCGGCCGGGGCCAGTCCGACGGCGTCGGCGCGATCGCAAAGAACGTCTGGGGTGTGGCCTCGAGCGGCCCCGACGAGTCGCAGTACGCCACGGCGACGCCGCGCTTGTACTCGGGCATCTCGATCACCGCGACCGGCTCGTCGGGGACGCGGACCAGATTCTGGTCGCGGACGAACGCGGTCGCTTTGTCGAGCCACGTCTTGGCGTCGGCCAGGATCGTCTGATTGGTCGGGCGATCCTTGGCGACGTGATCGAGGACCTGCTTGACGAACGCCTTCTTGTGCTCGGCGGTGTCGAGCCGGGGCAGCTTGCCGAGCTTGTCGTCGGCCCAGATCTGCCGCGCGGTGTCGACCATCTCGGCCTGGGTCTGGACCAGCAGGGCGCGGGCGCTGGCGGCGACCGCGTCGATGTCGACGTCCTCGCCGAGCGCGAACCCGAGCTTCTTGGTGAACAGCGGGCGGCCCAGGCGGAACGAGCCGTCCGAGCGGGCCAGCAGGTCCTTCTCCAGGAAGCCCTGGAGGTCCTTGAGCGCCGCCGCGGCGCGGGTGGCGGCCGCCGTGAGCCGATCCTTCTGCGCGGCAGCCTGGGCGAACTTGGCCGGTAGCTCGGTCTCGATCAGCGCGATCAGGCCCTTGTTCTGCTGGATCGCGGTCTCGGTGAAGATCCGCGCGGCGTGGCCGAGGCGCTGCTTGGCGACCGCGACGATCGCCGGGATGCCCTCGAGCCGGCCGGCGAGGCTGGCCATCCGCGACTCCGCGGTGCCGAACTCGCGGGTGACCAGCGGATCGAGGCCGTCGCCGACCAGGCTGACGTAGGCCAGCGGGTTCGAGTCGCGGGGCTTGAGCTCGTCGAGGGCGAACAGCCCGAACCGCAGCTGATCATCGAGGATCGCGGCGTCGATCTGGTTCTGCAGCGACAGCCGGTCGCGCGGCATCGCCGCGAGCTGGGCACGGGTGTCCTCGAAGAACTTGTGCAGGCTCGCCTCGCCCTGCACCGAGACGTCGGGCCAGGTGGCGTCGTAGCGGTGCTCGCCGGCCTGGGTGGCCTCGTCGGGAGCGCGCCGGAAGTACTCGTCGAGCGCGCGCCCGGCGAAGGCCTCGAAGACGCGATCAGGGCTCTGGTCGGCCACCGGTGCCGAGGCCGGCGGCGCCGGCGGCGGGCTCGGCGTGGCCGGGGCCTCGGCCGGGGCCGCGGGACCGTGGGCCGGCGACGACGAGCAGGCGAGCACCGCGGTGGCGAGCACGGGGCCGAAGATGAACAGGCGCGGGCGGAGAGGGACCATGGCCCCGGACCATACCGCCGCGGGGTCGACGCCGGGAACCCGCCGGCGAAGCAGCGGCCGAACCACCGCGATCACAGCATCGCGGTGCCACGCACGCGCGCGCGTGAATCTCGCTCTGGCGCCTGGCCGGGCCGTTCCAGGACCGACGAAGCGGCAACGCTTGCTGCAGGCGTGGTCCGCAGCTCGTGTCAGGCCGTGTCAGTCGAATACGACGCCACATCTGCGTCGACCGATCTCTAGCAGGCCGTGGCGGGTAGCCCCGATGCGCGGGGACCCGCACGACCCCGATCTGTGTTGCACCGAAATGGGAGGGCAGTGATGAAGATGACGTATGTGAATCGTGATGTGCTCGAGATCCTCGTGGCGAAGCGGCGGCGGACCCGGTGGGTCGCCACCGCGACGGCGCTCGGCGCGCTGGTCCTGGCCAGCTGTATCGATCATGACGACGGCGCGGCGTTGCCGGATGAATCCGGCGACGTCGGCGCGACCTCGCAAGCCGCCACCGCCGAGCAGGGCGGCCTGAGCATCCAGCTCCTCGACAAGCCGGACGTCGCCGGCAATACCCGCGTGACGGTGGTCAAGCCGCCGGAGCCCGGCACCCAGGCACCGCCGTACCTCGTCGTCGGCGAGACCGACAACCCGATCATCCTGCGCGACGACGGCCTCGGCGCCGATCTCCGGGCGCAGGACTTCGTCTATTCGGGTTTCGCCAACGTCGACATGACCGCGCTCGCGGTGCGTAACCGCAGCGAGGTCAACACGATCAGCGAGTTCAAGCTGCAGAGCGTGCCGACCTTCGACGGCCGCGCCGTGGCCAGCAACGTCGCTCCGGCGGCGTTCGACTTCGCAAGCTTCCAGAAGGGCGTCGCGGTCGCGTTCAACCCGTCGATCATCTTCGCACCGGCATCGCCGGCGCCGTCGAAGTCGCTGCTCGTCAACGATCCGAACGTGGTCGGCACCGGCGATCCGAGCCGGACCTGGGACCCGTGCTCCGGCGTCGGCACCCAGATGGGCGCGTTCACCTTCGGTCACCTGATGACCGAGATGGCGAACCAGCCGCTGACCGGGATCAACCCGTCCAACTTCGTGATGCAGTGGCTCCGGACCTGGCAGGTCAACCAGTCGATCAACACGTTCAACGTGCCGGCGCGGACCAACATCAACACCCAGATCATCAACCCGTGGCTCGCGGCGAGCGGCGGGCGTACCCTCGACCTCGGCATCGCGCCGTTCCGGCTGCTCGCGATCGTCAACCGCCTCGACCTGCGCACCGGCTCGGGCGGCTACGGCGGATCGACCGGCAACGCCGGCGAGCTACGGTTCGTGTTCGGCGCGGTCAAGGGCTCGGGCCGGACCTGCCAGCTGCTGCCGTTCACCGTGATCCTCGAGTACGGCGTGCCGATCCAGGGCTGCGTCTCGGTCCGCAGCTGGGCCCAGCAGTGGGTCAACCTGAACGGCCTGGCGCTCGGCTCGGCCGCCTACAACGCCGCGCTGCAGGCGATCACCGACCAGGTCGTGCTGCGCAACGACGCTCCCGGCAAGCCCAACGGCAGCGCGCTGAACCAGCTACGCACCAACGAGATCGCGCTGGCGTCGCCGTGGGAGCTCCGGCAGTTCAACCTGACCACCCCGATCAGCTTCCTGCGAGAGACCCCGGTGTTCCAGACGCCCGACCGCTCGTTCAATGCCGCGGACCCGTTCTGGAGCGGCTCGACCCTGCTCGATACGTTCGTCATGTCGACGCCGGCCGGCGCCACGGTGCCGCTGAGCTTCCTCGGCACGCCATTCCTGGGCGGCGCCGCGCCGGTCACCAACAACAACCTCAATTACTTCTGGAACTTCAGCACGCTGAACATCTTCGCGCCGCCGTGGAACGACCGGCGCTTCCAGTTCAGCCTCAACACGTGCAACGGCTGCCACGCGGGTGAGACCCGCACGGTGTTCACGCACATCAGCCCGACCTCGCCGCTCGGATCGCCGGCCGCGCTGTCCGGGTTCCTGACCGGCATCACGGTCACGGATCCGGCCGCCGGCGCGCCGAACCGCACGTTCAACGACCTGGCCCGGCGGCAGTCGGACCTCGTGGGCGTCGCCAACTCGGCCTGCCTGGCATTCCCCAAGAACATCCCGGAGCTGGTCCAGAAGGCGTTCGATGGCGGGCCGCTCCCGATCGAGCTGGTGGCGCAGCCGGTCGCCCCGGTCGCCGAGCAGGGGACCTTGTTCGTGGAGGACTTCTTCAAGGCGCCGATCCAGGGTCACTGAGCCTGGTCTCACGCAGGCGCGAAACGATGTCGACCGCCGCGCCGGCTCGGGGATCGCAAGCTTCATCGCATGCGCTCCCCCCGCCTCGCGCTGGTCGTCGTCCTGGGGGCGCTCGCGCTCTCGTCGTTCGCCGCGGCGCAGCGCGTCGAGCTCGCCGGGCGGGTCACCGCGTCGCGGACGGTGCTGGCCCAGCGCCGGGTCGGCGAGCCGCGCTACGTCGCGATCTCGGACCTGTTCTACCGCGATCGCAGCGCGTACCTCGAGGTGCTCGACCTCACCGGCCCGTCGGTGATCCAGGTCAAGACCCGGCGGTCGCTGCTCGAGAAGCGATTCGGGGCAGCGCGCGGCGGCAGCGTCGCGGCGCCGCAGGGCGAGGTCGTGCTGTACCGCGACGGCGCGATCGGGCTCGCGCTGACCGAGGCCGCCGGGACCGCGAGGCGCCGCGTCTGGTACGCCGAGCTCGACCCGCGCACCGGCAAGCTGCTGCGCAGCGCCGACCTCGCGACGATCCGCGACGGCGAGCAGCTCGAGATCGTCGGCGTCGACGCGGCCGGCACGGCGGCGTGGTTCGCGATCACGCGGCGCACGGGCTACGGCCGCGCGCTCGTGCTGCACCGGCTCGCGCTCGACACGCTCGAGGCGCGCGACATGCAGGGCATCGAGCTCCCCCGGCGCGCCGGGAAGACCGAGCGCGAGCACGCGGTACGGGTCCATGCCTCGGCCGACTTCGCGCGGTTCGCCGTCGTCGAGTACGTCGAGGACGGCGTCGGGATGGCGCCCGGCCAGGTCTACGTCGCCGAGCCGGCGACCGGCGCGTCGTTCGCCGTCCCCGCCCCGCCGGCGGCCTACGGCGTCGCGTTCTCGGCCGACGGCCGCTACATCTATCTCGGCAGCTCGCAGCGCGGCACGATCTCGCGGATCGACGTCGCCGGCCACCGCATCGACAAGCAGGTCGCCGGCCCGCGCTTCCTCCACCACCTGGTGATCTCGCGCGGCGGGACCCGGCTGTTCGCGCTCGCGTCGTCGAGCAGCTACGCGGTCTACGACCTGCCGGACCTCCGGGCTCGCAGCGACGCCGCGCACCCCGCCGGGGTCGCCGCGGCCATGGTCGAGCTCCACGGCAACGGCATCGCCTCGCTCGACGGCGCGTTCTTCGTCGCGCCCGACGCCGAGGATCCGCGCAAGGCGCCGGCGGCCAGCCGCACCTACATCATCGCCCGCCTGGTCGACTGATCGGGCCCGCGGCTCGGTGATCTCCGGACCAGCCCGGCGGTCTCGCAACCCGTGCCGGCCGGCCGATTCGAGCCGTGATGGGCGCCTTCAACCTGATCACGCTCACCCGGCTCGCTCCCGACGAGGTGCCGCTGCGGGATCAGCTGAACGAGGCGCTGGTCCGCGAGCTCGTCCCCGCATCGAAGGGCGGCGCCGCGGCGCTGCTGTTCGCCACGCTGCTGTTGTGGATGCTGGTCCGCCACTGGACCAGCACGCTCGGATCTGCGCTGTTCCTCGCGCTCGTGGGCGTCACGCTGGTACGGCTCCTGGGATCGATCTGGCTCGATCGCGGGCTGTTCCGGCGACTGGGCCACCGGCGCGTGTTCGCGTGCCTCTGGGTGATCTACCTGGTCACCGGCTCGTGCCTCGGAGCGGTCAACCTCGCGGCGTGCTCGGAGCTGCCGCTGGTCCGCGAGATGATGCTGCTGGTGATGATGATCGCGATCAACGCCACCGCGATCGTCACGCTCGCCGCGAGCCCGCTGCTCTACGTGGTCTACCTCGGCCCGGCGATCGCCGCGTGGTTCGTCATCGCGTTCACCCGTCCGCTGCCGGGGCTCGAGCCGGTGCTGCAGCTCGCGCTGCCGGTCTACTCGATCGTCGCGGCCGTGACGATGCGCAGCGTCCATCGCTCGCTGCGCAACAACGTCGTGCTCCGGCTCCAGCTGGGGACCAGCCTCGGCGAGCTGCGCGACACCCAGTCCAGGCTGGTCGAGGCGTCGCGCCAGGCCGGCCGCTCCGACGTCGCGACCGCGGTGCTGCACAACGTCGGCAACGTGCTGAACAGCGTCAACGTGTCCGCGGCGCTGGTCCACGACATCGTGACCCGGCTCAGGACCGCCGGCCTGTCCCGGATCGCCGCGATGATCGACGAGCACCGCGACGACCTCGGCGCGTTCTTTCGCGACGACCAGCGCGGCCAGAAGCTCCCGAGCTACTTCACCCAGCTCCAGGCCGTGCTCGACGGCGACAAGGCGACCGCGGTGACCGAGCTCCAGGCGCTGATCCGCAACATCGATCACATCAAGGTCATCGTCGCATCGCAGCAGTCCCACGTCCGGCCCGGCGGCGCGGTCGAGACCTTCGAGCTCCGCGAGCTGCTCGACGACGCGCTCCGGTTCAGCGCGCCGTCGTGCCAGCCGCACGGGATCGAGATCGTCCGCGACTTCGACGCGCTGCCCTCGGTGACGCTCGATCGCCACAAGGCGCTCCAGATCCTGATGAACCTCCTGGCCAACGCGCGCGACGCCGTCCTGGCCCGCCCCGGCGACCGGCGGATCACGGTCCACGCCCGGGGCACCGGCCACGAGCTCGAGATCACCGTCGAGGACAACGGCTGCGGCATCGCGCCCGACCAGCTCGACCGGATCTTCCAGCTCGGCTTCACCACCAAGCCGTCCGGCCACGGCCTCGGCCTGCACTACAGCGCCTGCGCCGCGACCGAGCTGCACGGCCGCCTCACGGTTCACTCGCCCGGCCCCGGCCACGGCGCCGCGTTCCGGCTGGCGCTGCCGCTGGACGCCCGCGCCGCCGCGGCCGCCGCGTAACCCGACGCTGCTACCACCAGCGGCGGGCGCCGGTGCCGCGAAACAGCAGGAGGCCGTGAGTGACCGGCAGGCTGTCGCGCCCGGTGCGATATGCCGCGGGAAAGTGCTGGGCGAGCTCGGTGTCGAGGTAGAGCAGCGCGGGGTTGGACTCGTCGAGGAGGATGCCGTCGAGGCCGAGGACCTTCGGGTACTGGGCGTCGACGTACTCCGGCTCGACCTCGTCCGGCCGGGTGTAAAGCAGCGCCGCGTCGGGCCGGAGCGCCTCGCAGGCGCCGCGGAACGCCTCGGCGATCGGCATGGAGTCGGCCGCGTCGTTGCCCTGGCGATCGAGGAGGTCGCTGAGGTGCGGGAACAGCTGCAGGCAGACGTGCGCCCCGAGGACCTGGCGCACGGCCCGGACGCTCTCCATCACGCCCCACTGCCCGTAGATGGCCGGGACGGTCCCGCGCTCGTGATGGATGCGCTCGAGGCCGGCACGCCTCGCGAGGTCTTCGATGGGCGGGGGTGTCGCCTCGTCGGCAAGGCGAACGTAGAAGATCGCCGCCATGCGGTGCTCGCTCACGGCGACTTATCCTGATTCTGGGGAGGCGGGGGAACCGTGTGCAAGAGACGAGTCAGCAGTTACGCGCACGCGCTCACATGGTGGGTGTGGCCTGGAGCGTGGGCGCCGAGCACTGCTCGCAAGCCGCGCCCGACGAAGCGCGCGTACCGCGCTCGTTCCGCCGTGAAGTCGATCCCCGCCGCTTCGGCGACGCAGACGGGGTTACCGAGGGTCCGCGAGGACGAGGCGGCGCGCATCCACGCCCTGCCGCACGCGTAGGTGCGGCTGACCAGGGTCGCCAGCGCCGGTCATGCCGATCGCGGCGCAGCCCTGTTTGAACGCAGCGGCGACCGATTCTCCTTCTCCGATGCCACCGTAGAGCCCGATCGAGAAGGTCGTCGCAGCCTGATCGATAGTTCCGCCGATCATGCCGACGACGCAGTCGATGTGAGTGGCAATTGCATCCGCGTGATGCTCGCTGTAGCAAGCGTCGAGGATCACCAGCTTGACCGAGCCCACGGCGTCGAATGCCTGGGCCAGCGCCTTGCCGGATACCATCTGTGTCCGGCCGTCCGTTCCCTGGAAGTACACGCCGGCCGCTGGCGCCGCATCCGGACCATCGATGAGCCGGCCGCCGCAGAAGTGCACGACCGTCGGCTTCAGCTTGACCATCTCGCGCAACAGGTCGAGCGGCTGCGCGGCCCACCGGGTCTCGAACGCGAAGCGGTCGCGGTGGCCGGCGCGCTCCAGCTCCGCTTGAATCGCGCGCGCCTGCTCGCCTAGCGCACGCGCATCGGTGCCGGCCGGGTTCGCGGCCATGAACAGGATCGTGTTCGGTGTCATCGAAGACCTCGGCATGGCGATTCGCGGTCGCGCCGGAGATGGCGCGATCGTGCGAGGCGGTGGTTGCGTC
>DASWRS010000445.1:0-35396 GCA_036403075.1 Kofleriaceae bacterium | reverse complement strand
CGATCTGCGACGCCGCGATGACCGCGCCCGACAACCTGACCGCGTGGAAGGCCGATCTGCTGCGCGATCTGATGCAGAAGACGCGCGGCTACTTCCGCGGGCTCGCCGCGGCGCCGGCGGCCGGCAGCGCGTTACTGCCTGCGCCGGCCGCAGGTCCGGGGCCCAGCGCGTCGCCCGGACCGGTCGGGCGCGACGGGCGCGACGGGCCCAACGAGCGCGCCGGGCGCGACGGCGCCGGGCCCGCCCCGCCGAGCGAGCTCGCCCCGCCGGCCGCGCCGGTCGACGAGCACGCGGCGGCCCGGGCCAAGATCCTCCAGCTCGCCGGCGACGAGCCGGCCGCGGCCGAGGTGGTCGAGTGCATCGATCCGCGGCTGTTCACCCAGCTCACGGCGCGGCAGACCGCGCGGCACGTCAAGCTCGTCGCCCAGGCCCGCGTTCAGAGCCCGCAGGTCGCGCTCGAGGTCCACTGCTTCCCGCTCAAGGGCCACAGCGAGCTTGCGATCGTGGCGCCCGACGCGCCCGGCGTGCTCGCGACGATCGCGGGCGCGCTGACCGCCAACCGGGTCGACGTGCTCGGCGCCGTGCTCGGCCACGTCGATCTGCCGGGCGGACGCCTGGTCACCGACGTGTTCTACGTCCGCGACCTGAAGCGCGCCGCGATCCCCCAGGACGACGCGCGCTGGCGCAAGCTCGGCGCCGACCTGCACCAGCTGCTCGGCGGGCCGCCGGACCCGACCAAGGTCGCGGCGCTGATCGCCCAGCGCCGGCCGCGCTCGGGTATGCCCCGGCGCGTGACCCCGGCGGTCGCCACCGAGATCAAGATCCACGACGAGTCGGCGCACGCCACGATCGTCGAGGTCTCGACCCGCGACCGGGTCGGCGTGCTGTACGCGATCACCCAGACCCTGGCCGACCTCGGCCTCGACATCTCGCTCGCCAAGGTCTCGACCGAGGGCGAGAAGGTCGCCGACGTGTTCTACGTGACGCGCGGCGGCCTGCGGATCACCGAGGACGCCGAGCGCGCGGCGCTGCTCGCGCGGCTGCGCGCGGCGGTCGAGGAGTCGAGGCAGTCGCGGGGATGAGCGCGCTCGACCTGCCGCCCGGCATCGGGCTGGTCGGTACGCCGCTGGCGACGTTTCATGCGCCGGGCCGCGCCCGCCGCGGCGCGCTGATCGCGCTCGTCGTGATCGCCGTGCTCGGCGCGATCACCTGGGCGCTGGTCGCGCGCCACCCGTACCGCCGGAGCTCGAGCAGCCAGGTCGTGCTGCCGATCGCGTTCGCCGCGTTCGCCGGCCTGGGCCTGATCGTGCGCCGCGCGCGGGTCGCGATCACCCGCGATGGCGTGCGCTGGGGCTGGACCGCGTTCGGCTTCCACCAGCCGGCGTCGCGGATCGCCGTCGCGCACATCTACGCCGACGGCATCGCGCTCGAGGCGCGGCGCGGCTCGTGGTGGTTCATCGCCGCGCGCGACTGGGACCGGTTCGACACGCTGGTCCGCCACCTGCGTCGCGCCGAGCTGCCGGTCCGCGACCACCCCGGCAAGGCGCCGCTGCGGGCGCGGCTGCAGAGCTACGGCCGGTTCCTCGACCTGCTCCTGCTCGGCAGCGTGATCGGCGCCGCCGCGGTCGTGTTGTGGGCGGTGTGATCGGCGACGTGTGCGCACCCGGCAACGTGAGGTGAACCTTCGCCGTACATCGTTCGAGGGCCATTCGATCCGCCACGTCGGCGACAGGGCGTCTACAATGCGCTGGGTCGCTTCGGGAAAAAGTGTCCGGCCGGATGATCACGCCGAGTACGAAGACGAAGGCGCTATGCGTCGCGACGCGCTGCACGAGCGTCGAGCAGTTCGTCGCGACGTTTCATCGCTTCTGCGGCGATGACCAGACGTTCTTCGTCGCGACGATGACCAGCCGGCCGATCGGGCTCGAGACCGCGTTCTCGATCCAGCTCGCCGACAAGCAGCCGGTGCTGCGCGGCATGTGCATCGTGCTCGACGCGTGGACGACGCCCGAGAACCGCTACCGGCGCCCCGGGATCCGGCTCGGGATCAAGCGGCTGACCGCCGACAGCCAGGTCGTGTTCGATCGGCTCAAGGCCGCGTCGCGCACGCCGGCCACGGTCGCCGAGGCCACGCCGCCGCCGGGGCCCGTGCCGCTGCCGCCGCTCGCCGCCGGATCGCGTCCGCCGGGTGCGCTGCGTCCCGGGGCCACGCCGCCGCCGCTGCCGCCGCTCCTCGCGCCGCGCGGCACCGGGGGCGCCATCCCGGGGCTGCCTCGCGACACGTCGCCGCCGATGCCGGCGGTGCCCTCCGTGCTCCGGCCCTCGGCCGTGCCGTCGGTGGTGAAGATCCCGCCGGTCGGGGAAGCCAGGCCGGCGACGCTGCCGCCGCCCGCCGCCGAGGCCCGGCCGGTGCCGCCACCGATCCCGCCGCCGATCCCGCCGGCGGTCGAGCCGCGGCCGGCGCCAATCTCGCCTGCGACCGACGCTCGGCCGCCGCTGCCGTCGGTGATCGACGCCAGGCAGGCTGCGGCGCCCGTCGCCGAGGCCAGGCCGGCGCCCGACGCCCGGCCACCGGTGGCCGAGATCAGGCCGGTGAGCCTGCCGGCCGTCGACGAACCGCCGGCGCCGCCGGCACCCCCACCTGCACCAGCAGCACCCCCGGCACCCCCGGCACCGCCGGCACCGATCGAGGTGACGCGGTTCCAGGTCGCGCTCCACGTCGACTCGGTCCCGCCGCCGATCCAGGACGTCGAGTTCAAGCCGCAGCAGCTGATCCCCCGCAAGCGCGCCGAGCCGCGGATCCTGGGCGAGCCGCTGGAGGACGCCGCGGTCGATCCGGGCACGCCGGCGGTGATCGTCGATCGCCCCGCCGAGCGGAGTGTCGATCGCGCCGCCGAGCGGCCTGTCGAGCGCGCCGCCGAACGCGCCGCCGAGCGCGCGGGCCTGCGCCCGATCGAGCCCCGCGTCGCGGAGGCTCGCGACACCCTGCCGAGCTTCGCCCCGCTCGAGCTCCCTACCCGCGCGTTCGAGCCCGGCGCCGCGGATCTTCGTACTCCGGGCTCGGCGCTGATCCTGCCGGCCAACCCGCTCCAGGATCTCAGCGACGAGTCGCTCGAGGGCTTCGTCGACTGCACGATCTACGAGGAGACCGAGAGCATCTTCCACCCGGGGACCGATGGCCCCGAGTGGCCGGAGTGGGGCGAGCCGGGCGCGGGGGCCGATCGGTCGTCGGGCCCGCCGGCGCGGCTCACGCCGCCACCGTCGACGCTGCCGGCGACGCCGGCGATGCCGTACGACACGCCTCCGGACCTGATGGTGCGCGCGCAGGACGGCACCGAGTCGCTCGCGCTCGCGCCGGCGTCGGCCTCCGGGCCCACGCCCGCGCCCACGCCCGTGCCGGAGGATCTCGCGTCCGGGCCGTCGTCGCGGTCGTCGCGCAGCGCGGTCGGCGAGCTCAACACGCCGCCCGGGGGGCTGCCGACGGTGCGGAGCGGAGAGCTCGCGGTGTCGACGCCCACGCCCACGCCCGTGCCGGGGTCACCGCGATCGCTGCCGCGGATGGCCACCCCGCTGCCCCGGCCCGCCACCGACGCGCCGCTCGAGCCGCTCGGCGGCGGTCCGGATCCGGCGTCGTGGTTCGACAGCGTCAGCTTGCCGTACAGCAGCGGCGCGAGCGCACCGCCGGGTGCCGGACTGATGCCGTCCGAGCACGCGCTCGGCGAGCTGCCGGCGGGGGGCTATCCCCACGCGCAGGGCTCGCCGCTGGACTACGCGATCCGGCCGGACTACGCGATCCCGCCGGACTATGCGATCCCGCCGGACTACGCGATCCCGCCAGACTACGCGATCCCGCCGGGCGGGCCCGGTGATCCGCGCGCCGCGAGCTCCGGGCTGGCCGACTACGCGATCTATCCACCGTACCCGACGGCGGCGCAGCTGATCACGCTGCCCGAGCCCACGATGATCAGCACCCGGCCGGAGTGGCAGCGCTGGGCGCTGATCGCCGGCTCGGCGGTCCTGGCGATCATCCTGGCATTCGTGCTCGCGCGGCTGGTCCGCGGCTCGGATCGCCCGGCACCGCCCGCGCCCCGGGGCACCACGTCGCGGATCGCCCCCGCGCCGGCGCGTCCGGCCACGCCCGGGCCCGGCATCGCCGGCTCCGCGGCGCCGCCGGCCGGCACGGTGGCCTCGGCTCCGGCCGCGCAGCCCCGCGCCCAGCCCACCCGGCCCGCCGAGCCCGGCCGACCCGCCGAGCCCGCCGAGCTCACCGATCCGGGCGGCGGCGCGGCCGGCGACGATGCGGTCCCCGACGACGACGGCGAGGCGGTCGCCGGCGGCACGCCCGTCGTCGGCAGCGGCCCGTGCCGGTTCACCGTGGCGACCACGCCCGCCGGCTCGCTCGTCCGGCTCGACGATCAGCCGATGGGGCCATCGCCGATCACGATCGAGGGCAGCTGCGACAAGCACAAGGTCGACGTCTCGCACGCTCGCTACCAGGGCGTCACCCGCTGGATCACGCCGACCGCCGAGCGCTCCCAGGAGCTCGACATCAGCCTGCCGCGCCCGGTGCACGCCGTCACCGTGACGTCGTTTCCGCCCGGCGCCGAGCTGTCGATCGACGGCCACCGCGCCGGCACCACGCCGACCGTGGTCCAGATGATGGGCTTTGCGACCGTCCACCTGACATTCACCAAGGCGGGCTTCCAGACCGTGACCCGCAAGGTCTACAGCAAGACCTCGCAGGATCGCGTGTTCGTGAAGCTCTTGAAATAAAAGAGCACGGCGCACCTGCCCTCGACCAAGGGCGTGTCTGGCGCGCCGTGCCCGAAACGTTTCACCGTGCGTCGATCCGGTGGTTCGCGCGGTGTGTCCGGCCCGTGTGTGTCCGGCCGGCGGTCACGCGCGGCCGCGCGGCGCTCAACGCCGGTCGCGGACCACGACGTTGCCGCGTGCGCGCCAGCCGCCCTCGACCCAGACGTGGCCGCGACCGCGGCGCTCCCAGCGGCCCTCGACGTAGATCTGGCTCGGGCGCTCGCGCTCGTAGTACCCGTTGCGCCACAGCCAGTGCCCGCCGGGGCGCGTCCAGTGTCCGTGGATCCAGACGAAGCCGGGGCGGGACACCACGACCTCCTCGCGCGGCGGCGGCGGCGCGTCCTCGACGACGTATGCCTCACCGCTGCCGAAGCAGCCGGTCATCGCGGGCGTCGCGAACGCAGCACCGGCGACGAGCAGCGCGGCGAACATCTTTCGTAGGTGTTTCATGGCCAGTCTCCGTGGTTACGCAGGGACACAGCAATCGCCGCGCCAGCGTCGAATCCGCGCGGTCGTGCGCACGGCGCGCGGCCTTGCCCGGTGCGCCTGCGGGTAACTCTGCGATCGCAACCGCGTGCGCGCGCGGCACCGCGGGGTGCGCGGCGCCGCTGTCCCCAACCAAATCGGCGAGTTGTGTTTTGTCGCGGCGCGTCCGGGCGCGGTGCGCGCCTTGCCGCGATCAGACCCCGCGAGTATGGTCGGCCATGTTTGAGGACCTTCGCGAAGCGCTGACCTTCGACGATGTGTTGCTGGTGCCGGGGTACAGCGAGGTGATCCCGCGCGACGTCGACGTGACCACGCGCCTCACCCCGGCGATCCCGCTCCGCATGCCGCTGGTGTCGTCCGCGATGGACACGGTGACCGAGGCGGCCACGGCGATCCGCATGGCGCGCGAGGGCGGGATCGGCTTCATCCACAAGAACCTGTCGATCGAGGACCAGGCGCGCGAGGTCACCCGAGTCAAGAAGGCCCAGTCCGGCATCGTGGTCGATCCGGTCACGATCGCGCCGTCGCGCACGCTCGAGGACGCGCTCGGGCTGATGCGCCATTACCGGATCAGCGGCCTGCCGGTGGTCGACGCCGAGAAGCGCCCGGTCGGCATCCTGACCAATCGCGACGTCCGGTTCGAGAAGCGGCTGACCCTGCAGGTCGGCGAGGTCATGACCAAGAACCCGGTGACGGTCAAGGACGGCGTGCAGATCGACGAGGCCAAGGACCTCCTGCACAAGCACCGGATCGAGAAGCTCCTGGTGGTCGACGGCGCCGGGCGGCTCAAGGGCCTGATCACGATCCGCGACATCGAGCAGGCCGAGGCGCACCCCACGGCGGTCACCGACGAGCTCGGCCGGCTCCGGGTCGGCGCGGCGGTCGGCGTCGGCGGCGACCGCGAGGCCCGGGTCGAGGCCCTGATCGCGGCCGGCTGCGACGTGATCTGCATCGACACCGCGCACGGCCACTCCGCCGGCGTGCTCGAGGCCGTGCGCCACACCCGCAAGCGGTTCCCCCGGCTCCAGCTGATCGCCGGCAACGTCGCGACCGGCGAGGCGACCCGCGCGCTGATCGAGACCGGGGTCAACGCGATCAAGGTCGGCGTCGGCCCGGGCTCGATCTGCACCACGCGGATCGTCGCCGGCGTCGGCGTGCCGCAGCTCACCGCGATCGGCGATGCGGTCGCGGCCGCCAAGGGCTCGGGCGTGGCGATCATCGCCGACGGCGGCATCAAGTACTCCGGCGACGTCGCCAAGGCGCTCGCGGCGGGCGCCGATACCGTGATGATCGGCAGCCTGTTCGCCGGCACCGACGAGGCGCCCGGCGAGATCATCCTGTACCAGGGCCGGTCGTACAAGACGTATCGCGGCATGGGCTCGATCGGCGCGATGAAGGACGGCTCGAAGGACCGCTACTTCCAGGGCGACGTCGAGGCGCCGCAGAAGCTGGTGCCCGAGGGCATCGAGGGCCGGGTGCCGTACAAGGGCCCGCTGCGCGAGTCGCTGTACCAGCTGGTCGGCGGGCTGCGCGCATCGATGGGCTATCTCGGCTGCGCCACGATCGCCGAGCTCCATGCCAAGGCCCGGTTCGTCAAGATCTCGTCGGCGGGCCTGCGCGAGAGCCACGTCCACGACGTGATCATCACCAAGGAAGCTCCCAACTACCGCGTGGAGTGACATGGCCCATCAGCTGATCCTGGTCCTCGATTTCGGCTCGCAGTACACCCAGCTGATCGCCCGCCGGATCCGCGAGCAGGCGGTGTACTGCGAGATCCACCCGTTCACGCTGGCCAAAGATCCCGAGCTCGGTCAGATCCGGGCGATGCGGCCGACCGGGATCGTGCTGTCGGGCGGGCCGTCGTCGGTCTACGATCCGGAAGCGCCGACGATCTCGCCCGCGCTGTTCGACCTCGGCGTGCCGATCCTCGGCATCTGCTACGGCGCACAGCTCACCGCCCTCCTGCTCGGCGGCGACGTCCAGCCGGCGGATCGCCGCGAGTACGGCCGCGCCACCGTCCGGGTCAAGCGCGCCGAGGGCGTGTTCCGCACCGTGCAGCCCGGCGAGGAGCTGTCGGTCTGGGCGTCGCACGGCGACCGGGTCGACGCCCTGCCGCGCGGCTTCGTCCACACCGCCGAGTCCGACAACTGCGTGATGTCGGGGTTCGCCTCGGACGAGCGGCGGATCCACTGCGTCCAGTTCCACCCCGAGGTCGTCCACACCCCGCGCGGCGCCGAGTTGCTCGGCAACTGGCTGTTCGGGATCTGCCACGCGGCCGGGGACTGGTCGATGGCGTCGTTCGTCGACGAGGCGATCGCCCGGATCCGGCGCCAGGTCGGCGATCACGGCCGCGTGATCTGCGGGCTGTCGGGCGGCGTGGACTCGAGCGTGGCCGCGGCGCTGCTCCACAAGGCGATCGGCGACCGCCTGACCTGCATCTTCGTCGACAACGGCCTTCTGCGCCGCGGCGAGCGCGAGCAGGTCGCGGTGATCTTCCGCGACCACTTCCAGGTCGACCTGCGCGTGATCGACGCCGAGGACCAGTTCCTCACCGCGCTCGCCGGGGTCACCGACCCCGAGGCCAAGCGCAAGATCATCGGCCGCGAGTTCATCGCGGTGTTCGACGACGAGGCCCAGCGGATCGCCGGGGCAGGGTTTCTGGCCCAGGGCACGCTGTACCCCGACGTGATCGAGAGCGTGTCGTTCAAGGGGCCCTCGGCGGTGATCAAGTCGCACCACAACGTCGGCGGCCTGCCCGAGCGGATGAAGCTCGCGCTGGTCGAGCCGCTGCGCGAGCTGTTCAAGGACGAGGTCCGCCAGCTCGGCCTCGAGCTCGGCCTGCCGCGCCACATGGTGTGGCGCCAGCCGTTCCCCGGCCCCGGCCTGGCCGTGCGCTGCCTGGGCCAGCTGACCCGGCCACGGCTCGACGTGCTGCGCGCCGCCGACGCGATCATCGAGGAGGAGATCCGCGCCGCCGGGCTCTACGAATCGATCTGGCAGTCGTTCGGCGTGCTCCTGCCGGTGCGCTCGGTCGGGGTGATGGGCGATGCGCGGACCTACGAGGAGGCGCTCGCGCTGCGCGCGGTGCACTCGCGCGACGGCATGACCGCGGACTGGGTCCCGCTACCCTACGACCTGCTCGGCCGGATCTCGTCGCGCGTGATCAACGAGGTCCGCGGCATCAACCGCGTGGTCTACGACATCACGAGCAAGCCGCCTGGTACGATCGAGTGGGAGTGACCGCCGGCCGCGGCAATGCTTGCTCGTTTGCGGAACGCCGGCGTGCTCGTGATCCCTCCTGGTTCCGGTCCACCGTGGACCCTGACCGCGCGGGCGCGCCCGACCGCATGCGCGAGATGGCCCGGGTGCTGTCGTCGTAGCCCGCCTGGCGCGCCCCGCTTACAATGATCGGATGAGCCAGCGGCCGACCGGCCGATCCGAATCGCCCGCGGCGTCCGCGGCGCCCGCATTCTGGGCGGCGGGCGCGATCTTGACCGGCCTCGCCGCCGGGCCGCTCGCCGGTGACGCGGCCGCGGACCGCGAGACCGGCGATGCCGCGCGGGTCGACTGGGCGGCCGGCTGGGTGATCGCCGGCGGCACCGGGATCGCCGATCGCCACGCGCCGTCGCCCACGGTCGCGCTCGGGACCTCGCGGCGGGGCGCAGAGGACGCCGCGCGCCGGCGGCTCGCCGGGGCAGTCGGCGCGTTGCCGCTGGCGTCCGGCGGCACCCTGGCGGACCGGCTCGGCGACGCCGCCGTCAAGGCGCGGGTCGACGTCGCGGTCGGGGCCGCGATCGCGCTTGCGGCCGAGCCCGAGACCGACGGCAGCTGGCACGTCACGCTCGCGGTGCCGCTCGAGGCGATCCGGCTCGCGCTCGAGGCGCCGCGCGCGCTGCCGGCCGCGGGCGACCACGGGCCGGCGGTGGTCGTCGTCGACGGCGTGGCCGCGCGACCGGCGATCGGCTGGACCGTGGCCGGCACCGCCGCCGCGACGCTGTGGGTCCGGGAGATTCCGGCGTGGGCCCGCGATGCGCCGCACGTCGTCGCCCGGTCGGCCCGTGCCGGCGCGATCGAGGCCGCCCTGCCGTCGGGAACGCCGGCCACGCTCTACGTCGTGGTGACCAGGCGCTGAGCCGCGCGCGCAGCGTGCGCGAGGTCGGGCTTGCGCAGCACCCACGATCCGGAAGTCCGCCAATAAGCGGCGGGCGCGCGCGCGGTTTGCTACGCTCGCCGGCAGGTGAGGACACCTGTCGTTGTTGCGGTGATCGTCGGCGCGCTGGTCGCAGGGACCGCCCCGGCGCGGGCCGAGGACATCGTCGCGTATCAGGCCGACGGTGACGCCGACGCCGCCGCACCGGACGCCCGGGTCGCCGCGCTCGACGAGGCGTTCGGCAAGGCGGTCTCGCAGGCGCTCGGCGACCTGCTCGATCCCGACGTCCGCCGCCAGAGCAAGCCGGTGCTCGACCGCGAGCTGCTCGGTCACGCGCGGCTGTGGGTGGCGCGGTTCACGGTGACCCGCGAGGCCGTCGCCGACGACCGCAAGCAGGTCTCGGTCTCGGTCCGCGTCGATCGCGACAAGCTGCGGACGCGGCTCGCCGAGCTCAACATCGTGACCCGGGATGCCACCCGGGATGCCACCCGAGCCACGACCCCGGACGCGACCCGGGACGCGTCCGACGCGCCCGCGCCCGGCGCGCAGAGCGTGACCGTCCTTTTGCGGGTGACCACGCCCGAGGGTGTGCACGGAACGTACGGTCTGGCGGCGGAGAACGAGGTCCCCGGGCTCGCCGCGCTGTCGGGTGTGCTGCGCCGGGCGAACCTGATCGTCAAGCGCGCGCCGGCCGCCGGTCCGGCCGCCCGGCCCGACGGCGACCTGCCACTCGACGACGACGTGGCCGAGGCCCTGGCCGCCGAGGTCAAGGCCGACCTGGTCGCGGTCGCCGGCGTGACCGTCGGCGCCCCGGTGCCGCTGCGCGGCGTCGACGCCAGCGGTGTGCTGATCACGGCGCACGTCCGGCTGATCGATCGCAAGGCGCGCCGCTCGCTCGGGCAGGGCGGGGTCGTGATCGCGGCGCGCGGCACCGACCCCGGCGTGATCGGGTACACGATCGATCACGCCGTGATGGCGGCGACCGCCGATGTCCTGCCCCAGCCGGCGCCGAGCGTCGCACAGCCGCCGGTGTTCACCGGCGACGACCGCCCGGTCGCCGAGCCCGGGATCGTGCTGGTCCGGCTCGCGAGGGCCACGCCGTGGGCGATGGTCCAGGCCGAGCTCAAGCACCTGCTCGGCGCGCGCGGCGTGTCGCGCGCAACATTACGCCGCGTCTCGCCGGCCGGCTGGGTGATCGGGATTGCGACCGGCGAGTCGATCGACCGGATCGCGGCGATCGTGAAGAAGCCGCCGGTGACCGACGCCAGCGTGTCGGTGAAGATCGTCGGTGATCTGATCGAGGCCAGCCTGTCCGGGGCGCCCGGGTTGCCCGGGGCGCCCGGGGTGCCATGACGCGTGTGCTCCTGGTCGTGAGCTGGCTCACCGCATGTGGTCCTCATGTCGGCGCGACGCGCCCGACCTCCGGCGACGCGATCGTCTACGTGAGGAGCAACGTGCGGGACGCGCAGGTCTACGTCGACGGTCGCTTCGTCGCGCCGCTCGACAGGCTCGGCGGCGGTGTCGCCGTCGAGCCCGGCGCGCATCGCCTCGAGCTCCGCCACGAGGACTATTTTTCGAGTTATCTTGAGCTCGTGCTCGCGCGCGCCGAGCGCAAGCAGATCGCGATCGACATGGCCGCCATCCTTCCGTGACGTCGAGGGGTTCTGCTACCGTCCCGGATACGAGTCGTGTAAAAGTCAAGTCACCCCTGGGGAAAGTATGTACTTACCTTCGGACCGCAAGAGTCTGGTCGCCAAGATCCAGGCACCGTTCGTGCTCGCCGAGATCCGGGCGCTGCGTTCGTCGATCTTCAAGAAGACGCACGAGGTCCAGACCGCGCTCGCGATCGCCGACAAGGTCGAGCAGCAGTACGACCTCAATCGCGCCGACCTGTTCATCCCCGCGGGCGACACCTGGTGCGCGATCCTCGAGCCGTTCGCCAAGACCGTGCTCACCGGGACGCTGCGCCGGGTCGGGTACGAGGTGTTCCCGCAGTACGTCTCGATCCTCGGGATCCCCGCGGCCAACGTCAAGGCCGCGATGGACATCAAGACCAGCGCCGATCTGATCCGCACGATCTGCAACGCGTACGGCACCTGCGTCGTCGGCAAGGACGCCGGAACCCTGGCCTTCGAGGTCGAGGGTTCCACCGTGACCGTCACCGACACGACGATCATTCCATGTCAGCTGCAGATGGGCGTGTTCCTCGGCGCCGGCAAGCTGACGGGGCTGTTCCGCGAGAATGTACTGGTCGAGAGGCGCTGTCGCGCCAAGAACGATCCGGTCTGCGCCTACGAGTTCGTGTTCTGAACCGCGGTGACGCGACGTGCCGGCTGCAACATCAGCCTGGGCACCGCGTCGGTCCACAGCGCCGCGATCGGCTCGGCACGCTCGCCGACCCACGAGCTGAGCATCTGGTGGTAGAGGTTGGCCGCGTGGCACAGCACGCGCTGGTAGCGCTGGCCGGTCGCCGACTCGGGGGTGACGTCGCCGCAGCGGTCGAGCCCGAGCTGGAGGTGGTGCTCGTCGACCTCGCGGTGGACCTTCCAGTAGCGGCCGGTCAACAGGTCCATCTGGCCCAGGACCGGGATCACCGAGGAGTAGAAGTCGAGGGCGACGCCCTCGCTGAGCACGTTCAGCGCGACGACCTGGACGTCATGGGGCTCGTGGACCGCGCTGCGCCAGCAGAACGCCAGGCTGTTGATGGTCTCCTGGCTCGCCGGGACGCTGCCGGGCTCGGTGTCCGCCAGGAAGCCGTGCTTCTCCATCCATGCGATCAGCTGATCCGGATGATCCGCCTCCTCGAACGCGTGCTCGGCGAAGATGGCCTGGTAGCGCTTGTCACGACACAGCGAGTACCGCAGGCAGAGCGCCTGCGTGAACTCGCGGGACTGGTGGAGCAGTTGATGGATCCACTTCAGATCATTCGGGTGCTCGACCTGTGCGAGCTTCTTGAAGAACGGACCTGATTGAATCTGTGAGCGGTACCTCTCGGCGTGATGGAGCAGCCAGTCCATAAACCAATACCTCTTGCTGTGGGGAACACGCGGTTACTGGGTGAGTAGTCAGTGCTAAGGGCAGGTCGCAGCGCGCCGTGTCGGGTCGGCAGGCGAACGACCAGTCGGCAAGCTCGGAAACCATGTGCGCGCCCGCCCCGCCATTGCGCACACCCGCGAGCCGTGGCGCCTGCCGGTTCTTGCCGACCCGGAGAGCGCTATCGCTCGCGTTGGATGTCGTATGCGCAGCAACCATCAGGTCTACAAGACTACCCACGATGAGAGAAACCCGTACAGAAATACCGTATAGCAGTAAAGCTGCACTGTGTAGATGATCACAGTTTGGACGATCCTGACCAGATTGTCTCGAAATTAGCAACAATTTTAGTATTGTAAAATACAGAAAATCAGAAAACTGATGACGATTCTGAGCCGAGCTCCAGGTTCTACGTGTCTGGAACACTTGGCTCATTTCGGGCTTGCGCATCGCTTGTTCGATCCTTGCGCATGCTGCTGCACCCCGTGCTCGGATATGGAGCACCTGTCCCCGATCGACCCGATCGAGAGAGGCCGAAAATCTCCTCGACGATCATCCAGAGAGCGAAGGCTCTGCAGTGCGCATTACGCGCTTGATGTCGTATATGGGACGAGTCGACGTTGCTTTTGTCGACGCGCGGAACACCCGATCAGCTGCGTTGCTTTTGTCGACGTGCAGAGCAGGCGATCAGGTGCGTTGCTTTTGTCGACGCGCGACGCGACGCGATCAGGCGCGTTGCTTTTTGCGACGTGACACGACGTAGCCGATCACGAGCAGCAGGAGCCAGGGCGCTCCCGTGGCGAGCGTGGCTTCGAGGCCCGGCACCCACAAGGTCGACACGAGGATCGCCACGAGCGCGGCGGCACCGAGATACGATCCGATCGGGCGCGCTGTGGGGCGAAACGCGATGTGGGTCGCAAAAATCATCAGCCACACGAACAGCGCGCCGAACAGCGAGACGCCGACCAGCTTCTCGTACGCGGTGTCGGGCCAGCCGACCTGGACCAGTACCGCCGCGCCCAGCCCGATGCCCGACGCGAGCAGCGCGTTGACCGGCGTGTTGCGGCGGTTGACCGCGCCGAGCTCGCGCGGCGCGTACCCGGCGCGTGCCAGCGAGAACAGCGTGCGCGAGATCAGGTAGAGGTTCGCGTTGGCGCTCGACAGCGCCGCGATCAGCACGACGAAGTTCATCACGCCGGCGGCGGCCGGGATGCCCAGGCTGGACAGCGCGGTGACGAACGGGCTGCGGTCGACGCCGAGCCGCTGCCACGGGATCAACGCGGTCAGGAGCGTGATCGTGACCAGGTAGATCGCCGACAGGCCGAACACCAGGCGCCGGACCGCCCGCGGGATCGTGCGGCCCGGATCGGCGGCCTCGCCCGAGGTGACGCCGACGATCTCGATGCCGATGAACGAGTACAGCGCGAAGCAGCAGCCGAGCCAGATCCCGGCGCCGCCGAACGGGACGAACCCACCATCGGTCACGTGCTGCAGGCCGATCGCCGGCCGGCCGGTCGCGCCGACCACGAACAGCACCGCGGTCCCGACGAACAGCACCACGGCGACCAGCTTGATCATCACCAGCCAGTACTCGACCGCCCCGAGCCGGCCGACTGCGCGCGAGTTCAGGTACAGCAGGATCGCGGCGAACCCGAAGCCCCACACCGGCCCCGGCACGTCGGGAAACCAGAACTGCATGTAGATCGAGGCGGCGACCAGCTGCGCGCCGGTCGCGATCACCTCCATCGCCCAGTAGCTCACCCGCACCGCATAACCGGCGAGCGGCGACAGGTAGAGCTCGGCATAGACCCCGAACGCGCCGGCCGTGGGATGGGCCACCGCCATCTGCGACAGCGCGCGCCCGAGCAGCAGCGAGATCCCCGCGACGATCAGGTACGAGACGATCACGGCGGGCCCGGCGACCCGGACGGCCAGCCCGCTCAGCAGGAACAGCCCGGTCCCGATCGCGCCGCCGAGCGCCATCATGGTCTGCTGGGCCGACGACAGCTGGCGCGACAGCACCTGCTCGTTGCGGACGGCCGCGGGCTGATCGGCGGGCGGAACCACGGGCGGATCGGTGGCCGGATCGACGGTGGGCATGGGGGCCGCGGCGGCGCCGGCGGCGCGCGCAGTCTATCTCAACCCCGGTCGCCTCGGTCGGACGGGGCACCAGGTCAGCGGCGACCGCCGTGCAGGCTCGCCGACTCCAGGCGGCGGCGGACGGCGTCGCCGAGCCGGCCGGTCGCGGCCACCATCAGGTAGATGACGCCGATCAGCGTCGCGGCCTGGGGATAGAACCCGAGCTGCACGGCGTTGTACAGCGCGATCCCGATGCCGCCGCCGCCGGCGATCCCCAGCACCGTCGAGGTCCGCACGTTCATCTCCCAGCGCAGCACGGTGTAGCTGATCAGCATGCGGCGGGCCTCGGGCCATGCGCCCCACACCAGCAGGTGCAGCGGCCCGGCCCCGGTCGCGCGCAGGCCGCGCAGCACCAGCGGCGAGACCTCCTCGAGCGTGTCGGCGTACAGCTTGCCGAGCACGCCGCCGGTGTGGACGCCGAGCGCGAGCGTGCCGGCGAACGGGCCCAGGCCGACCAGGACGAGGAACACCAGCACCACCCAGAGCACCTCGGGCACCGCGCGGAGCAGCGACAGCACGAACCGGCAGCCCCGGCGCAGCGCCTGGCGCAACAGCCACGCCGCGCGGCGCGCGCGATCGTCCTCGGCGTGCGGCGCGGCCGCGGCGACGCCGAGGATCGCGCCGAGGATCGCGCCGAGCACGGTGCCGATCACCGAGGTCCCGAGCGTCTGCAGCGCCGGCGCGACCACGGTCGCCAGGTAGGCCGGCGACAGGTCCGGCGGAAACATCCCGCGCACGAACCCCGCCATGCGCCGCGGCGCGTCGGCATCGAGCACGCCGCGATCGAACAGCCCGGCGGCGGCGGCGCACGCGATCACCACCGCGGCCACGGCGGCGGCGGCCGTGGCGCGCGAGGCTCGCGGCGGCACGGCCCGGAGCCGGCGGTGGCCGAGCACGCCGGCCGGGACGTTGGCGCGGAGCAGGCGGCGCAGCACGCCGCTCGCGGCGTCGGTCAGCCACACCAGCGCGAGCAGCGCGGCGATCAGCGTCAGGATCTGGCCGTACTCGAACAGCCGCATCGACAGCGCGAGCTCGTAGCCGATGCCGCCGGCGCCGACCAACCCGAGCACCGTGGCGGCGCGCACGCAGCACTCGAACGAGTACAGGACGTACGCGACCGCGCTCGGCAGCGCCTGCGGCCAGATCCCGAACACGAAGATCTGGAGGCGGGTCGCGCCGGTCGAGCGCAGCGCCTCGAGCGGGCGTGGATCGACGGTGTCGAACAGCTCGGCCAGGACGTGGCCCAGGACGCCGCCGTAGCTCACGGCGACCGCGAGCACGCCCGCGACCGGGCCGAGCCCGACGCCCACCACGAAGAACAGCGCCCACACCAGGTCCGGCATCGCGCGCAGAAAGCCCAGCGCCGCGCGCGCGGCCGCGCTGGCGGTCGCCAGCACCAGCGCGGACGGCGTGCGCCGCTCACCCTCGGTCAGCGGGCCGCGGCGGAACAGCGTCGCCGTGCCCAGGATGCCGAGCGGCACGGCGATCGCCAGCGACAGCGCGGTGCCGACCACCGCGATCACCGCGGTGCGCAGCGTCGCGGCGGCGGCCACGCGGACAAAGCTCGGCGACAGGTCCGGCGGGAACAGGCCGCGCACCAGCGCGCGGACCGCCGCGTGGTTCTCGGGATCGAGCAGCCGCGACGGCCGGACCTCGGCCACCACCGCGCTGGCGATCACCGCCGCGACAGCGGCCAGGGCGAGCGCGGCGACCGCCGCGCGGCGCAGCTCAACACGCGACGACCGGATCACGCGACCTCGTCGGTGGCAGGGCGGCGGCGGCCAGCGGAGCCCCGCGGTACAGCTCGTCGAGCACGGCGGGTGATACCGCCTCGCTGGCGGCGTCGAAGGCGACGTGTCCGGCGCGCAGCGCGACCACGCGCGGGAACAGCGCGAGCGCGCGGGCCGTGTCGTGCAGCGTGCACACCAGCGTGCGCCCGGCGCCGGCCAGGCCGAGCAGCAGCGCCGCGATCGCATCGGCGAGCGCCGGATCGAGCGACGCGAGCGGCTCGTCCGCGAGGATCACCTCGGGATCCTGCATGACGATCCGGGCGATCGCCACGCGCTGCTGCTGGCCGCCGGACAGCTCGTCGGCGCGGGCGTCGCGCTTGTCGGCGAGCCCGACGCGCTCGAGCGCGGCCAGCGCGCGCTCGACGTCGGCGCGGACCGGGGCGAACGTGCTGCGCAGCGCGCGGAGCAGCGACCAGCGGCCGAGCGCGCCGCACAGCGTGTTCTCGAGCACGGTCAGCGACGGGACCAGCAGCGACTGCTGGTGGATCGTGCCGATCCGGCGGCGCATCGCGCGGGCCTCGCGCGGCGACTGCGACGCGACATCGCGGCCGTGGAACCGCAGCACGCCCGACGACGGCCGCAGCGTGGCGTTGAGCAGCCGGAACAGCGTGGTCTTGCCCGAGCCCGACGGGCCGATCACGGCGACCCGCTCGCCGGCCGCGACCTCGAAGCTCACCTGGGCGAGCGAGGTCACGTCGCCGCGCCGCGACGGGTACACCTTGCCGACGGCGTCGAGCCGGTAGATCACTTCAGCAGTCCAGCGGTGGTCGCCGCCTCGCGCAGCGCGGCGTAGCTCGCGTCCCGGGCGACCACGTAGCGCGACGCCTGCAACAGGTCGAGCACCGGCTTGTGCTGCGGGTTGGCCGGATCGAGCGCGAGCATCGCCCTGCCGAACGCGTCGGCCAGCGCCGGATCGAGCGCCTTGCGCCCGGCCCACACGTAATCGAAGAACGGCGGCGTGGTGTAGAACACCTTGAGCTTGGCGGCGTCGAGCTTGCCGTCCCGGGTCAGCTTGCCGTAGACCGCTTCGTCGAGCGCGCCCGCGTCGACCTTCTTGTTGACCACCGCGAGCGCGGTCGCGTCGTGGCCGCCGGTGTAGATCGCCTTGGCGATGACCTCGAGATCGACGCCGGCCTTGCGCAGGTAGTACTCGGGCATCAGGTGCCCCGACGTCGAGTTGACGTCGCCGAATGCGAAGCTCTTGCCGGCCAGATCGGCGAGCGAGCCGATCGACGAATCGGCCTGGGTGATGAACAGCGAGTGAAACGCCTGGTCGCGCTCGCGCTGGACCAGCGGCCGGGCCCCGAACCGCTTGCTGGCCTGGACGTAGGTGAAGCCGCCGAAGTACGCGATGTCGACCTTGTCGGCGCCGAACGCCTCGACCACCGCGGCATAGTTGAGTGGCACGGTCAGCGCGACCTTGGCCCCGGTCGCGTGCTCGAGGTAGTCGACCAGCGGCTGACTCTCGCGCGTCATCTTGCCCGGGTCCGTCGTCGGGATCATGCTGAGCCGGAGCACCTTGCCTCCGGTGGCGCCGGTGTCGCCGGACTTCGAGCAAGCGGCGAGCGCGATCCACGCGATCAACCACGGCCAGCGAACGGTGGCGAGCATGGTGAGACGGATCCCACGTCAGGCCCCCTTCCGCAAGAGGAAGCCGGGTCGGCGGCCCGGGCCGGCGGTCAGCGCCGGGGCGCGCGGCGGCGCGGCAGCGCGGGTGGCCTGGCGAGCGTGTCGGGCCGGCGCAGCGCGGCGACCAGCTGATCGAGCGTGCTGGTCCGGGGCCCGGGCAGACAGATCGTCGGCTTGGTCTCGAACTCGGCCACGGCCTCGGTGATGCTGGGCGGCGGCCTGGGCGCGGGTCCGGACGCCGACCCGGTCGCCGGTCTCGGCGGTCTCGGCGCGGGCGCGGCCGCGGCACCGGGCGCAGCGTCGGGCTCGGTCTCGACGAGCGACACGACAAGCGCGCGGAGCTGCTCGAACGGCATGCGGCGCGTCGCCCGCTCCGCATCAGGATGAGGCCGGGCGATCTTCACCGGCGGCCATGAACCTTCCACTCTCGTGGCACGACCGTACCTGCTCACGCTCCGGATATCGGCCGCTCGCCGCGTCGATCAAGAGGCCGGCGCAAGAAGGCGTGTTGTCGCGGGCCGGAAGCCGCCCGCTCCGCGGAGTTGTGGTACACGCCTTGCGTGTCGAGTCCGCTCAGCTTGCCGCCGCGCGACACCGCGCAGGTCCTGAGCCTGCTCCGCTGGCTGCTGATCATGATCTTCGTGGTGCTGGGCTACTTCGTGGTCAGCTACCTCGCCGGGGTGCTCGCCCCGATCCTGACGGCGTTCGGCATCGCCTACCTGCTCAACCCGGTGCTCGAGCGCATGGTCCGGCGCGGCATGAGCCGGGCGATCGGCGCGGGCCTGTTGCTCGTCAGCTTCGTGGCGCTCCTCGCCGTCGCGGTCACGCTGTTCGCGCCCCGGGTCGCGCACCAGCTCAGCGAGTTCGTGACCAACCTGCCGCGGTTCGTCGAGAACCTGTCGCTGTGGACCCGGGCCCACGTCGGCGTCACGCTGCCATCGAACTGGAAGAACTACGTCGCCAGCGATCACCTGCAGCAGACGCTGAGCGACGCGTCGGGGCCGCTGCGCGAGATCGCGTCCGCGGCGGTCGGCGGGGTGTTCAGCGTGCTCGGCGTGGTCGCCGAGTTGCTGCTGATCCCGGTGTTCTCGTTCTACTTCCTGACCGACTGGCCCAACCTGCTGCGCCGGCTCGATCACGTGGTGCCGCCCCGGCGCCGCGCCGACGTCCACGAGGTCGCGCGCGACATCGATCGCGTGGTCGCCGGCTGGGTCCGCGGTCAGGCGATCGTCACCACCACGCTCGCGATCCTCTACGCCCTCGGGTTCACCGCGGTCGGCATGCCGCTGTCGCTGCCGATCGGCCTCCTGGTCGGCGGGCTCACCGTGATCCCGTTCGTCGGCACGTTCGTCGGCGCGAGCATCGCGCTGCTGGTCACGCTGGGCGCCGGCGGCGGGCTGCAGATGCTCGGCCTGGTCGCCGGCGTGATCCTGTGCCTGCACCTGCTCGAGGCCGGCGTGCTGACGCCCAAGATCGTCGGCCACCGCGTCGGGCTGTCGGAGTCGGGCGCGCTGCTCGCCGTGGTCGCGGGCGGCAAGCTGCTCGGCTTCGTCGGCGTCGTGCTCGCGGTGCCGATCGCCGCGACCACCGCGGTGCTGGTGCGCTATGCGGTCCGGTTCTACGAGCACACCGCGTTCTTCGGCCACGAGTCGGACGCCGACGTGGTGATCACGCCGGCGATGGCGCTGATCATGCCGGGCGTGATGCCCGGTGCGAAGATCCATGCGGCCGATCACGAGGCCGAGCTCGAGCCCGATCTCGCGGCGCCGGAGCCCTCGGCGATCGACGCTTCGGCCGACGAGTGGATGTTCGCGTCGGAGCTGCCGCTCGGGCCGTCGGGGCTCGTCCGGCAGGCCGAGCCGGCCCCCGCCGCGCCCGCGCCCGCCGTGGTCGCCGAGCCCGCAGCGCCCGCGGCGACGGTCGCGCGCCCCGAGTGATCAGCGCGTGGTCGCCGGTGCTGGTGCCGGTGCCGGTGCTGCCGAGCCTGCCGCCGGTGCCGCCGCGCTGCCCTCGGCATCGGGATCGGTCGACGGTCGCTCGGAGGCCTGGAGCTTGGACAGACACTCGATCAGGTCGCGCGCGAGCGCCTGGGTGCGCGGCGACGACTTGATCGTCTCGCCCGGCACGCGCTTCATCGCCTGTTCTGCGCAGCTCGCAGTCTTGCACTCACATACATCGCGCTTGATCGCGGCCATCTGCGCGATACTGCGGTCCTGGCACGCGATGACCGCGGCGACGAGCGTGACGAGGATCGCGAGCCGGTTTCGCACCGTCGCAGCATAGCCTGTGAGCCACGCCACGCCATTGGCGCGCGTCGCCGAAACCGGCGACAATTCCCGGATGCTGCGCGCCCTGAGCTTCGCTGTTGTCCTGGCCATGGCCGCTCCTGCCACGGCCTCGGCGGACGTCCTCAAGCTGTTCCTCGAGGCCCACGGCGGCGGCGCGCTCGGCACGGGCACCGGCGGCGATCCGGTGATCAAGGACGCGGCGTTCTTCGCCAAGGCGCCTCACCTGGCGTACGGCGCGCTGATCGGCGCCGAGTTCCTGTTCCTCGATGCCGGGATCCAGCACCACCAGTTCACCGATGGCAGCCGGATCGCGACCTGGACCCAGTTCGGCGTCGGCATCCACGGCACGATCGACCTGGGCGACGCCAAGCAGCAGAAGGCCCACGAGGGCGGCTACTTCGAGCTCGGGGGCGGCGGCTGGTTCGGCGTCGGCACCGGCCAGCAGGTGATGCCGCCGCTCGACAACGCGCAGATCACCGACAAGGCGTTCCTGCTCGAGGGCCGGGTCGGGCTCGGCAAGCACCTGAGCAACGTGTTCGACTTCGGGGTCTCGGTGCCGGTGTCCTGGGGCTACTTCTTCAAGAACGGCAACGGCGCGGCCGCCAACGACACGTCGACGCACTACCGCGGCATCCAGGGCGAGGCGCTGCTGGTGCTGCGCGCCAACATCCGCCTGCTGTAGCGCATCACAGCGTCTCGAAGAACGCGGCGATCGCGTCGGCGACCCGCGCGCAGCCACCGGCGCGGTAGGTCACGGCGTGCGAGGTCTCGAACTGGATGCCGGCGTAGGGCGCGCCGAGCTCCTTGCGCAGCGACGTGCAGATCGCCGGGCCGACGCCGGTGTAGGGCTGGTTGGCCCGGACGTCGAGGCCGGCGCGGCGGAGCTGGAACAGCAGGCGCTCGGCGAGCTCGGCCTCGAGCGCGTGCGCCGGATCGTAGAGCACGCCGACCTCGAACGTGCGCTGCGCCGGGTCGAGCGCGGGGTCGAAGCTGTGCGACGAGAAGTGCAGGACCTTGCCGCGATCGTGGATCCGCGCGGTCACGTCGCGGCGCACCGCGTCCCAGTACGGCGCGTGAAACCCCGCGATCCGCGCCGCGCGGTCACCGGGCGCCAGGGCCGCGTTGCCGGGCACGACCGCGCCGTAGCTGACCTCGGGGATCACGCCCGGGTGGTCGGGCGCGCGGTTGAGATCGACGAACATCCGCGAGAACGCGCCGGCGTGGACCGGCAGGCCCACGGCCTCGGACAGCCGGGTCGCGATCTCGAACGCGCCGTGGTCCCAGCTCGCCTGGGAGCGCAGCACGTCGGGCGAGACCCCGAGATCGAGGCCGGGCGGCAGGGTCCACGATGCGTGCTCGCAGGACAGAACCAGACCGGTCACGGCGCGCGCAGCGTAGCGCCTTCGCCGCCCTACCGCACGTCGGTCACACGCGGCACCAGCGCGGCCGCGAGCAGCGCGGCGACGGCGATCACCCCGCCGTGGACCAGCCCGACGTGCAGGCCGTCGGCGACCGGGCAGTGCAGGTGGAGGACCAGGCCGCCGAGGCTGCCGCCGCCGGCGCCCAGGCCCGCGGCGACCCAGCGCGAGCCGACCGGCAGCGTGCGGCGCAAGAAGATCGTCCCGGCCACGATCGGCACGATCGCGGTCTCGAGCCCGTTGAACAGGCAGCCGTAGCCGTGCACCACGCCCTGCCAGCCGACCTCGACGCTGTGCTCGCCGGCGGGATGCAGCATCAGGCCCAGGCCGATCAGCGCGACCGCGGCGATCACCGAGGCGATGCCGGCGAGCCGCCAGCGCGGCATCACCGATCCGGCGCGCGGCACGGTGGCCAGCATCACCGGCACGAGGAACCCGAGCAGCCAGGCCAGGCCGGCGCTGACCAGCCAGCCCATCGGCAGCTCGTGCACATCGCGCCGCAGCGTCAGCATCGCCACCAGCCCGGCACTCCAGATCAGCGATACCACCACCAGCATCGCCAGCTGGCGCAGCGGGCGGCGGGTCGCGACCGGCGCCAGGTCGGCGAGCTCGGCCTCCAGCCCCGGCGACAGCGGCGGCGGCACCGGCGGCGGCAGCCGGGACAGGTCGTCGATCGCGCTCACGATCCGCCTCCGGCCGGCCGGGGCTCGGACTTGCCGAGCAGCTTGCGCAGCGCCTCGTAGCCGCGGTGTGCGCGGACCTTCATCGCGCCGACGGTGGTGCCGGCGATCTCGGCGGCCTCGGCCACCGACTTGCCGTCGAGCTTGGTCAGCACCACGGCCTCGCGCTGCTGCGCCGGCAGCTCGGCGAGCGCGTCGAGCGCGGCGCGAAGCAGCTCGGGGTCGCCACGGACCTCGTCGCGCCGGTCGTCGGACTCCCCGGTCAGCCCGGCCGGCACCTCAGGCAGGTCCTCGACCTCGCCGACCCGGACCACGGCGCGCTTGTGCTTGCGGGTCTCGTCGATGAACGTCCGGTGCGCGATCGAGTAGATCCACGGCAGCGGGTCGGCGCCGCGCACGTACGCGGCGCGGGCGCGGTGGACCTTCATGAAGGTGTGCTGTAGCAGATCGTCGGCAAGCGCGCGTTCGCGCGTCATCTTGACCAGATAGCCGAGCAGCTTGGGCGCGACCATGGCGTAGAACTCGCGGAACGCGCCCGCGTCGCCATCGCAATACCGCTGCATCAGGTCCTTCGCCTCGGCCATGCGACCGATGTGTCGTATACGACAGATCGAACCGGCGGTTACAGTTCTTGGGCCTTGCTCTGACCGGCGGTTTTGTCGATAACTCCGCCCATGGCATCTGGACGTCGCGACAAGAAGAAGCTCAAGAACCGGCCGAAGTTCAAGCAGAAGCGACGGCTCAAGGGGCGCGTGATGAAGGCGCACAAGAAGGCCCAGCACAAGCGCGGCCTGGGCCGCAGCCGTGCGCGGCGGCGCAAGCGTGGCCAGCGCAGCCACAAGAAGAAGTAGCGCCCGCGGCGTTTACCTGAGCTACGGCGGCGTCCAGCCCGCGAGCGCGCGGGCGACCAGATCGAGGCGATCCTGGCCCCAGAACAGGTGCTTGCCGTCGACGACGTACGTCGGCACGCCAAACGCGCCCGCGTCGCGCGCCGCCGCCGTGTTTTCGGCGAGCTGGGCCTTGATCGCGGGGTCCTGCGTGCGGGCCAGCCAGTCCGCCGGCAGGCCCGCCGCCGCGACGATCGCGCGCAGCGTCTCGGGGGCCTCGAGGTCGCGCTGCTCGACCCACATCGCGCGGCCGAGCGCCGTCGCCAGGCGAAGGCCGGGCTCGTCGCCCTCGGCGACCGCCAGCAGGCACAGCCGCTGGGCGGTGATCGTGCGCTGCGGGAACTTCCGGGGGAAGTCGAACGGCTCGCCCCACCAGGCCGCCCAGCGATGCAGATCGAGGCCGATGTAGCGCTGCTTGGCGGGCGGCATCGCGAACAGCGGCACGTTGGACTGGTGGAGCTCGCGGAACAGCGCGCCGAGCAGGATCGGCACCAGCCGCGGCCGGACGCCCATCGCGGCCAGCCCCGGGAGCTGCGTCAGCCCGAGGTACGCGAACGGGCTCGACACGTCGAAGTAGACGTCCAGGGTCTTGCCGGCGACCGCGCGCTCGCGTGGGGCGAACGGCCGCGCGCCGCCGGGCGGTGGGCCCGGCAGCTGCCAGCCGGCGAGCATCGCCTCGACCCACGGCATGCGGTCCTGGCCCCAGATCAGCAGCGGCTCACGCTCGGACCGGAGCACCCAGGCCGGGGCGCCGGAGATCCCGAGCCCGATCGCCTCGTCGGTGCGCCGGCGCAGCTCATCCTTGATGTCCGGATCGTCGGCGCGGCCCTGGGCGGCGGCGATCGCATCGCCGGGGACGCCGGCGCCGCGCAGCGCCTCGGCGATGACCTCGGGCCGGGTGACGTCCTCGCTGCGCTGCCAGTAGGCGGCGAAGATCGCCTCGATCGCGGCCGGCCAGACCTCCCGGGGCAGGGCGAGCAGCGTGCGCAGCCCCTGGACGGTCCGCATCGGGTGCGCCGGCGGCAGGCGGAACGGCTCTCCGAAGAGGTCGGCCCAGCGGTGCATGTCGCGGACGTTGTGCGCCGCCTTCTGCGGCGACAGCGTCGCCATCGGTCCGTCGCCGGCGCCGATGCCGCGAAACACGCCGCCCAGGAGCATCGGCCGCCAGTCGATCGCCACGCCGAGGTGCCGCGCGCGGCGCGAGGCGAGGTACGCGTACGGGCACGAAAAGTCGAACCAGAGCTCGAGCACGCCCGAGCATCTCATGACGATTATCGGCACGGGTGCCGATCGGTCGGCGGTCTTGGGGCTTTCGCGAATGTCGCCGCGAAGCTAGACTCGACAGCGTTCGAGATGGCCAAGCTGGTGGACGGCTTCAAAGATGGGCGCCCCGAGCTCGGGCGGCGGACGTTTCTGGTGCCGGAGAACCACTCCGAGGTGCTGGCGCTGCTCTATCACGAGCAGACCGGCATCGTCGGCGGGCTCCCGGTGGGGCCGGTGACGACCGATCCGTTCGGCGCTCACGGCATCCGCATGTACCCGGATCAGGACCCGGTCGTGCTGGAGGAGACCCGCCGGTACTTCGAGAAGCTTGCTGAACGATTCTCGAATGATCTGCCGAAAGCGTAGGCAGCTGCGGGTTTTTTGGCTAGGGTGCCGCGTGTGATAGCAGGTCTTGGGGCGACGGCCGTGGCCGCCGTTGCCGCGGCGGGGTGTAGCGGTCCCCAGTCGCGCTCCGTCGGGTGTAGCAAGGACACCGACTGCCGCGATCCGCGCGTGTGCGAGCACAGCGTGTGCGTCGATCCGCACCCGGCCGGTGCGCCGGCGCTGGCGGACGGCGGCGCATCGGCGTCCGCCCCGGCGTCGGCCCGGGCCGCGGGGGCGACCGCACCGCCGTTCGCGATGTTCGGTGGCGACGCCCGGCACACCGGCCGGCGCGGCGGACCGGCGCCGCGGACCCAGCCGGCCCCGGTGTGGAGCGCCGCGGTCGGCGGCGTCGTCGCCGGGTCGCCGACGATCGGCCCCGACGGCACGATCTATGTCGCGGCCCACGACGGTGGGCTCTACGCGTTCACCCCGGCCGGCGCGCAGAAGTGGCGGTTCGCGATGGCCGACCGGTCGTGGAGCACGCCGGCGGTCGCCGCCGACGGCACGATCTACGTCGGCTCGGACGACGATCACCTCTACGCGGTCAGCGCCGCCGGCACGCTGGTCTGGAAGCTCCGGCTCGGCGCCTGCGATCCGGCCGGCTTCGGCCCCGAGTCGTCGCGCTGCGATGTCGATGGCGGGCCGACGATCGGCCCCGACGGGACGATCTACGTCGGCGGCGACGGCATCCACGCGATCTGGCCCGACGGCACGCTGCGCTGGAAGCTCGCGACGCCCGAGCACGTCGCCTCGACCCCGGCGATCGGCGCCGACGGCACGATCTACGCCGGCTGCCAGGACGACGCGCTGTACGCGGTCGCGCCCGACGGCAAGAAGCGCTGGGAGGTCCGCACCGGCGGCGACATCGATGCCGCGCCGGCGATCGGCGCCGACGGCACGATCTACGCCGGCAGCGACGACCACGCGCTGTGGGCGATCACCCCGGCCGGCCAGGTCAGCTGGAAGACCGTGACCGGCGGCGAGGTCCGCGGCGGCGCGGCGATCGGCGACGACGGCACGATCTACGTCGGCTCGCTCGACCACGCGCTCTACGCGATCGGCCCCACCGGCCAGGTCCGCTGGAAGGTGTCCGCCGCCGACAAGATCGTCGCGACCCCCGGCATCGCCACGAACGGCACGATCCTCGTCGGTGCCGAGGACGAGCATCTCTACGCGATCGCGCCCGACGGCACGCTGTTGTGGCTGCTCGCCTTCCCCGGCGACATCGACACCACACCCGCCATTGCCCACGACGGCACGATCTACATCGCGGGCGACGACGCCCACCTCCACGCATTCCGTTGACTGACACGCAAGGAACCCATGTTGATCGAGATGGGGCTTTCCCGTCCCTTCTTTCGCGGCAGAGCCGCGAAATTCACCTCGCGTCGCGTCGCGTCGCGCGCCCTGCACCTGCGAGCCGCGCGCTCGCCCCATATCTTCTTGAAGGAACCCATGTCCACGATTGACCGACAGGCAATCATCGAAGCCCTGTCGCGCCTGGTCACCCCGGGCGGCATAGAAATGGGGCTTTCCTGCCCCCGTTTTCTCGAAGGAACCCATGTCCACGATTGACCGACAGGCAATCATCGAAGCCCTGTCGCGCCTGGTCACTCCAGGCATCAAGCTCACCGCGCTCGCGGACGAGCTCGGCGCGCGCAAGCCCCAGTACGCGGGTCTGCGGGATCTGATCCTCGACCTCGTCGAGGACGGCACGCTTCATGTGCTGCCCGGCGGCGCGTTCGCGCTGGCGCCGTCCGGCCGGCCCGGCGATCCGGCCGCCAAGCCGGTGCCCGCGCGCCGGCCCACCGTGGTGCGCAGCCAGAAGCCGCCGACGCCGAAGCCGGCGCAGGCGAGGCCGGGGCGCACGCCGTGGGCGCCGCCCGAGCCGTCCGGCGATGGTGCGCAGAAGCCGCGCCCGGCGGGACGCGACGGCCGTCGGCGCCGCGACACCGAGCCGGGCGTTGCGGTGCCGGTGCCCCGCGTGGCGAGCGCACCGCCGGCCCGGCGCGAGGTCCGGCGCGAGGAGTACGATCCGGAGACCGGCGAGGTTCGCCCGGTGGCCGAGGGCCGCCCCGCCACCGAGGCTCGCCCCGCCACCGAGGCTCGCCCGGCCGCCGAGGCTCGCCCGGCCGCCGGGGCGGCCGCCGGGGCGGCGCCGGTGCGCGACGATCGCATCATCGGCCGGATCACCGTCCATCCGGCCGGCTACGGCTTCGTCGCCACCGAGGCCGGCGAGACCGTGTTCGTGCCCGCCAAGTTCCGCGGCACCTCGCTCGACGGCGATCGCGTCGCGGTCGACACCTGGCCCGGCGTGCGCGGCACCGAGGGTCGGGTCAGCGAGGTCCTCGCCCGCGGCCGCGCCCGGCTCACCGGCATCCTGCGCCGGGTCGGGCGCGCGGTCTACCTCGAGCCCGACGACCCGCGGATCTCGTCGGACTACGGCCGGGTCCCGCTCGAGGACGCGGCGCTCGGCAAGGACGGCGAGGCGATCGTCATCGAGATCACGCGCTACCCGGATGCCGCGCGCCGCGAGCTCGGCGGCAAGCTGCTCAAGGTGCTCGGCGATCCCGAGGACCCGCGCACCGAGATCGAGAAGATCCTGGCGTGCGCCGTGATCCCGATCGAGTTCCCCGATGAGGCCACCGCGCAGGCCCGGGCGACCGCCCCGGAGCTCGGCGCGGTCGACCTCGCCGATCGCATCGACCTGCGCGATCGCCGGTTCGCGACCATCGACCCCGAGACCGCGCGCGACTTCGACGACGCGCTGTGCATCGAGGACGGTCCGCACGGCGGCCCGCGGGTCTGGGTCGCGGTCGCCGACGTCTCGCACTACGTGCGCTGGGACGACGCGCTCGACAAGGAGGCCGCGATCCGCGGCGTCTCGGTCTACCTCCCCGATCGCGTGATCCCGATGCTGCCGCACCAGCTCTCGGCCGGCATCTGCTCGCTGAACCCGCTGGTCGATCGCTGCGCGATGGTGGTCCGGCTCGACTACAGCCACGACGCCGAGCTCGCCGACGTCGGCTATGCCGCCGCCGTGATCCGCAGCAAGGCCCGCCTCGATTATCCCGGCGTCGCCGCGGCGCTCGGCGGCGACTTCCGCGGCCGCCGCGAGGAGTACCGCCAGTGGGCTGCCGAGCTCGCCCGGCTCCACGGCCTCGCCCAGCAGCTGCGCAAGAAGCGCCAGGCCCGCGGCGCGCTCGAGCTCGAGCTGTCCGAGCCCAAGGTCGTGCTCGACGCCGACGATCCGCGGCTGGTCCGCGACGTCGTCAAGGCCAAGGGCGATCCGGCCGTCAAGCAGGCCTACCAGCTCGTCGAGGAGTTCATGATCGCCGCCAACGAGGCGGTCGGGAACTTCTTCCGCCGGCGCGGCGCCCCGACGGTGTGGCGGGTCCACGCCCCGCCCAAGCCCGACCGCGTCGCCACGCTCGCCGAGCTGCTCGGCGCCTACGGCATCATCGTCGATGTCGAGCAGGCGGTCACGCCGCTGGGCATGAAGCACGTGCTCGATCAGATCGCCGACCGGCCCGGCGCCCAGGCGCTGTCGTTCCTGGTCCTGCGCACGCTGACCCAGGCGGTCTGGGACACCGTGCCGATAGGCCACTTCGGCCTGGCATCGGGCGACTACCTGCACTTCACCTCGCCGATCCGGCGCTATCCGGACCTGCTGGTCCATCGCCTGCTCAAGTACCACCTCCACCGCGAGGGCCATGCCTCGGGCGGCGGCTACACCAAGGCGCCGCCGGCGGTCACCGATCTCTCGGCGCTCGCCCGCACCTCGAGCGAGCACGAGCGCCGCGCGATGGAGGCCGAGCGCGAGGCGGTCGCGATGTACCGCGCTTACCTGATGCGCGATCAGGTCGGCCAGCGCTTCGACGGCGTGGTCTCGGCGGTCACCAGCTTCGGCGCGTTCGTCGAGCTCGAGGAGCCGTACGTCGAGGGCCTGATCAAGCTCGACTCGCTGGGCAACGATCAGTTCAGCTTCGACGAGGTCCACATGCGGCTGTCCGGCCAGCGTACCGGCACCACGATCGAGCTCGGCGACAAGGTCACGGTCGAGATCAACAACGTCTCGGTCGTGCGCCGCCGCATCGACTTCACGCTGATCGCCGCGCAGACGGCCGGCCGCAAGCTGCGCAAGACACCCGAGCGCAGCCCGGCGCCGGGGCCCGAGCCCCGCGTCGGCCTCGCCCGGCGCAAGAAGGCCGGCCGCGAGGTCGAGCGCGCGAGTCGCGCCCACGCCGAGCGCGGCGCCCCACCGCGGCGCGCCGCCACCCCCCCCGTCAGCACGGGCAAGCTCCGCCTCGGCGTGTCTCATCACCGCCACCCCGCCACCCCCGACGATCCCGACGGCGACACCAAGAAGCGCGGCAAGCGCCGGAAGTAGCGTCCGGGCGCCCCGAGCCGCCGCGCGGCTTCACAGGTACACTGGCCGCCGGTGTCCATCGGCGGCGACCAGCGAGCAGCGACGGCCCCGGCAGCCGCCCCGTGGCCCCGGGTCACGCGCGGGCTCGCGCTCGGCGCGCTCGGCGTCGTCGTGGCCACCGGCATCAAGCTGGCATTCCAGGACGCGATCGGCGCCGCGACCCCGTTCCTGCTGTACCCGGTGATCGTCGTCGCCGCCGCGTGGTTCGGCGGCTGGCCGGCCGGGCTGGCGACCACGCTCGGTGCCGCGTTCGCCGCCGATACCCTGTTCACGAGCGATGTCGGCGTGCTGCGGCGCCTGACCCAGTCCGCCGCGTTCGTGCTCGAGTGCGGGCTCCTGACCTGGCTGACGGTGGCGCTGCAGCGCGCCGGCGTGCGCGCGCGCGAGGCCGCCCGCACCGCGCAGGGCGCGCTCGCCCGGCTCGAGGTCGTGATGCGCGGCGTCGACGAGGGCATCACGGTGCAGGACGCCTCCGGCAAGCTGGTGTACGCCAACCGGCTCGCCGCCGAGCTCGCGGGGTTCGCCACCGCCGAGGCCATGCTCGCGGCGCCGGCGGGCGAGATCGTGCGCCGGTTCGAGATGCTCGATCCCGAAGGCCAGCCCCTGACCGCCGAGCGCCTCCCGGCCCGCGTGCTGTTCTCCGGCGGCACGCCGCGCGAGCAGCTGGTGCGGTTCCGCCGGCGCGACGGTGGCGACGAGCGCTGGTCGGTGCTGCGCGCCTCCCCGGTGCGCGATGCCACCGGCGCGCTGATCTTCGCGATCAACCTGTTCCGCGACGTCACCGAGCTCCGCAAGCACGACCAGGCGCTCCAGGTCAGCGAGCAATGGCTCGGGACCACGCTGCGCAGCATCGGCGACGCCGTGATCGCGGTGTCGCCCGACGCCCGGATCGTGTTCCTGAACCCGGCCGCGGAGCAGATCACCGGCTGGTCGTCGGCCGAGGCCACCGGCCGGCCGCTGGGCGAGGTGTTCCCGATCTTCTCCGAGGCCACCGGCGAGGCGGTCGAGGCGCCGGTCGAGCGCGTGCTGCGCGATGGTCAGGTCGTCGGGCTCGCCAACCACACGATCCTGCGCCGCCGCGACGGGCGCGAGCTCGCGATCGACGACAGCGCCGCGCCGATCCGCGACGCGCAAGGCGCCGTCGCCGGCGTCGTGCTCGTGTTCCGCGACGTGTCGGCCGAGCGCCGCGCCGACCAGCGCCGCCGGTTCTTGACCCGCGCGACCGAGCTGCTCGCCGGATCGCTCGACTACGACCGCACGCTGGCCACGCTCGCCGAGGCCGCGGTCCCCGAGTTCGCCGACTGGTGCGGCGTCGACCTCGCCGTCGATGGCCGGCCGCACCGGCTCGCGGTGGCGCACGTCGATCCGGCCCGGCGCGCGCTGGTGTTCGAGATCGAGCGCCGCTACCCGCCCGAGCCGGACGCGCCGCGCGGCACCGCGCGCATTCTGCAGACCGGTCGGAGCGAGTGGATCCGCGAGATCGATCGCGCGCTGCTGGTCGCGGCCGCGCGTGACGCCGAGCACCTCGCGCTGATCGACCAGCTGGAGCTCGGCTCGTACATCGGCGTGCCGATCCGCCGCGGCGACACCGTGATCGGCGCGATCACCTTCGCGATGGCCGAGTCGCGCCGGCACTACGAGGCGCAGGACCTCGCAACCGCCGAGGCGCTCGCAGACCGCGCCGGTGTGGCGATCGAGCACGCCCGGCTGTATCGCGAGGCCGAGGTCCTGCGCAGCGAGGCCGCGGCGCAGCGCGACCGGCTGCAAGCCATGGTGATGGCCGCGCCGACGGCGATCTGCGTGCTGCGCGGCCCCGAGCTCGAGTTCGAGCTGATGAACGAGCCGTACCGCGCGCGGCTCAACCCGCGGGTCCGGCCCGGCGCCCGGGTCACCGAGGTCGCGCTCGACGAGACCAACGTCGCGATGCTGCAGCGCGTGTTCGCCACCGGCGAGCCGGCGAGCGCGATCGAGGCGCCGGTGACCGCCGACTACGCCGCCGGCCGGCAGACCCACTACGTGAGCTATGTCGTCCAGCCGCTGCGCGATGCCAGCGGCCGCGTCGATCGCGTCGTGCTGTTCGCCAACGACGTCACCGACCAGGTGGTCGCGCGCCGCCAGCTCGAGGACGCCCACCGCCGGGCCCAGGACGCCAACCAGGCCAAGGACGAGTTCCTCGCGATCCTCGGCCACGAGCTACGCAACCCGCTCGCGCCGATCGTCACCGCGCTCGAGCTGATGGAGCTGCGCGGCGCCGAGGTGTTCGACCGGACGCGCGCGACGATCCATCGCCAGGTCCGCCACATGACCCGGCTGGTCGACGACCTGCTCGACGTCTCGCGGATCACCCGCGGCAAGGTCGAGCTGCGGCGCGAGCCGGTCGCAATCGCCGACGTCGTCGCGCGCGCCGTCGAGCAGATCGAGCCGGCGCTGGCCGGCGGCGGCCAGCAGCTCGCGGTCGCGATCGAGCCCGGGCTGACCGCGCAGGGCGATCCGGTGCGGCTCGCCCAGGTCGTCGCCAACCTGCTCGGCAACGCGATCAAGTACACGCCGCGGACCGGCCGGATCGCGATCGACGGCCGGCGCGACGGCGACCACGTCGTGATCGTCGTGCGCGACACCGGGATCGGCATCACCGCGGACATGCTGCCGCGCGTGTTCGAGCTGTTCGCGCAGGAGCGCAAGGCGCTCGATCGCGCCGGTGGCGGCCTCGGCCTGGGCCTGGCGATCGTGCGCGGCCTGGTCGAGCGCCACGGCGGCACGGTGGTCGCGCGCAGCGACGGCGCGGGCCGCGGCGCCGAGCTCGAGGTCCGGTTGCCGGCCGCGCGCGCCGACATCGAGGACGAGCTCGCCTGGGGCGCCCCCACGCCGCCGCCGGCCACGCCGGCCCGCGTGCTCCTGGTCGACGACAACGTCGACGCCCTCGAGCTGCTCGCGTTCGCGCTCGAGACCAGCGGCCATGCGGTGTTCCGCGCCGAGGACGGCCCCGCCGCGCTCGCGCTCGCCCGGGAGGTCGCGCCGACCGTCGCCGTGCTCGACATCGGCCTGCCCGGGATGGACGGCTACGAGCTCGCGCGCCGGCTGCGCGACGACTGCGCGGCGATCAAGCTGATCGCGGTCACCGGCTACGGCCAGGACGCCGATCGCCGGCGCGCGCTCGCCGTCGGGTTCGACGAGCACCTGGTCAAGCCGGTCTCGGTCGAGATCGTCGCCGCGGCGATCGACCGGCTCCAGCGCGCGTGACCGGCCGCCGCCCGGCGCGTCACGGCCGGCGCGCCATGACCGCCTGGGTCTGGGTCACCAGCGCCACGCGCTTGCCGGCGTCGTCGCGCAGATCGGTCTGGACCACGATCGTCGTCCTGCCGACGTGGAGCGGCGTCGTGGTGCCGTGCACCGCGCCGGCGGTGACCGGCCGGAAGAAGTTGGTCTTGGACTCGATCGTCGACGTCATCGCGCCGTCGGGCAGGTTGAGGAACGCGCACACCGCCCCGAGGCTGTCGGCGAGCGACATCAGCGCGCCGCCGTGGATCACCCCGGCCGTGGTGCACAGCTCGTCGCGCCAGGCCAGCGTGCCCTTGACCTCGCCCGGCGTCGCCGACACCACGGCGATCCCCAGGTGCTGCATGAACGGCATCATCGCGGTCACGTCTTGGCTCATGGCCGGGCTCCTCGATCCCGAGCATACGCCGATCCGGCGCCACACAATGCCAGCAGCGGCCCTTGCGGCCGGCTGGGCTCGCATCGATAGTCGCTCGCGATGCGCAGCTATCTCGTTTGTGGACTGTCGTTCGTGGCGTTGACGGCGTGTGTGCCTCCGACGCACTTCGAAGGTGCGGCCAAGGTCCCCAATGGGGTCACCGGCTGCCGGCAGTCCTGCACCCGGGACGGCCTCGAGTTCGGCGGCTTCGTGTACAGCGGCGAGTTCGCGACCAGCTGCATCTGCCAGCCGGCGCATCCCGCCACGGCGGGCGGCGCCAGCTCGAACCCCACGGCGGGCGTGATCGTCCAGACCCAGGCGGCGGCGGCCGCCGCGGCGGCCAACAACTCGCAGCAGCTGCGCATGCAGCAGCAACAGCAGCAAACGCACCACTACTAGCCGGTGGGACTCACCGCGCGGCGAGCGCCTCGAGCAGCTTGCGCCGCGTGATCGGCTTGGCGACCAGCGCGCGGACCCCGAGGTCGCGGGCGCGGCGCCGGTGCTCGGGGCTGGCGCGCGACGTGATCACCACGATCGGCGTGGCCTTGAGCCGCTCGTCCTTGCGCAGCCGCGCGATCAGGTCGAAGCCGCCGAGCTCGGGCATCTCGAGGTCGGTGATCACCAGATCGTAGCGCAGCTGCCGCGCCATCTGCAGCGCGCGCGCGCCGTCCTCGGCGACATCGACGATCCAGCCCTCGCTGCCCAGCATGCTCGTCATCGCCTCGCGGATCGCGCGCGAGTCGTCGACGACCAGCGCCCGGCCGGCCAGCATCATCGGCGCCGAGCGCGGATCGTTGACCGAGACCGGCGCGTCGGGGTGCGCGCGCCGCACCAGCTGCGCCGGATCGAGGATCAGCTGGACCTTGCCCGAGCCGCTGATCGTCGCGCCCGCGTACAAGGTCAGCGGCGCGAGCAGCGGCCCGAGCGGCTTGATCACGATCTCGCGCGCGCCGACGATCCGGTCGACCGTGCACACCACGCTCTTGCCGGCGAACGACACCACGATCGCGGGCCGGCGGTCGGTCGCCGCGCCATGGCCGAGCAGCTGCTCGAGCCGGACCACCGGCAAGACCCCGCTGCGCACCGTCACCGTCGTCGCGTGCGGATCGACCTGCGTCGTGTCCGCCACGTGCACGCTCGGCACCGCGTAGACCTGGCCGTTGACCTTGAACAGCATCGCCTGGGCCAGCGCGGTCGACAGCGGCACCCGCAGCGTGAACGTCGTGCCCTTGCCCGGGACCGACGCCACCTTGACCTCGCCGCCGAGCTTGGCCACGGTCTGGCGCACCAGCCCGATGCCGACCCCACGTCCGGCCAGCTCGTCGACCTCGCCGCGGGTGGAGACCCCGGTTTCGAGCAGCGCGTCGAGCACGTCGGCGTCGTCGGCGAGCCGCGCCCGCGCCGCCGTCCACCGGCCGGTCGCCACCAGCCGCCGGCTCAGCGCCGCGGTGTCGATGCCGCGGCCATCGTCGCTGACCTCGAGCACCAGCGAGTTGCCGTCCTGCCGCGCCCGGATCGTCACCGTCGCGACCGACGGCTTGCCGTGCGCCACGCGGTCCTCGGGCGGCTCGACCCCGTGCGCCACCGCGTTGCGCAACAGCTGCGTGATCGGATCGAGCAGCTGCTCGGCCACCGCCTTGTCGAACTCGGTGCCCTCGCCGAACGTGCGCAGCTCGACCCGCACCCCGGTCGCCCGGCGCAGCGCGCGCAGCGTCCGCGCCGCGTGCATCATCAGGCTGCGCGCCGACTCCATGCGGATCCGCGTCAGCCCGCGCTGCAGCTCGCCGATCGTGCGGCGCAGCGCCTCGATTTCGTCGAGCAGCGCCGACGTCGTCTGGCTCAGCAGGGCGGCCTGGGCGGCGAGCTCGCCCTCGGCGTCCATCACCGCGTTGCGCAGCGGCGCCGGCGCCGACGCGTCGTCGGCGATCGCGTCGTGCAAGGTCTGCCGCGTCCGCGCCAGGTCGCGCGCCAGCGTCCGCAGCAGCTGCACCCGGCGCTCGATCCGCGTCCGGTCGAACAGCAGCTCGCCCGCGCTCGACATCACCGCGTCGACGCGCTCGGGCTCGATCCGCAGCCACGCCTTGGGCTCCGGCAGCGCCCCGCTGTCCGCCCCGGGGGTGTCGTCGGCCAGGTCGTCAGGCACTGCGTCGGGCACCCCGTCGGCGATCGCGTCGGCCGCCGCGGGCACCCTGCCGCCGGCGTCGGCTCCCGTGTCGGCTCCCGTGTCCGGCCCCATCTCGTGCGTCGGCTCGACCTGCGGCACCGCCAGCGTCCCGGTTCGCCGCGCCGGCACGATCTGATCGATCGTCGTGCG
>DASWRS010000444.1:0-3891 GCA_036403075.1 Kofleriaceae bacterium | reverse complement strand
ACCACGCGGCTCGCGCCCGTCGGGCAGCGGGCGTTCGCCGCCGCGGACGCGTGGACCGGGGGAGCGGCGCGCGCGTGGTCGGATCGAGCGCGCGGCTGGGCCGACGGCGTGGCGCGCCGTGCGATGGCCTCGCGCGACGCGGCGGTCGCGCACGACGCCGAGGACCGGCTCGCGAGGCTGGCCGCGTCCGGCGGGTTGCCGCTGCCGGCCGCGCTGCGCGCGCGGATGGAGGCGCTGTTCGGGCATCGGCTCGGCCACGTGCGGATCCACACCGACGGTGCCGCGGCCGAGGCCGCGCAGGCCGCCGGCGCGCGCGCCGTCACGATCGGCTCGCAGATCTACTTCAACCGCGGCCAGTACGCGCCCGGCAGCGAGGCCGGTGATCGGCTGCTGCTGCACGAGCTCACCCACGTCGTGCAGCACGACGAGGGCCGGCTGCCCGAGCCGGCGAGCGGCCGGGTCGAGCTGTCGTCGCCGTCGGATCCCGCCGAGCAGGAGGCGCGCGCGATGGAGACGCGCGTCGGCGAGGTGCGCGGGATCGAGGCGCGGTCCGGCGAGGCCCGGTCCGGCGAGGCACGGCCCGGCGAGGCCCGGTCCGGCGAGGCCCGGTCCGGCGAGACTCGTCCCGAATACGGAACATACCCAGGCGCGGCATCCGGCGCCGCAGCGGGAGCTGCAGGCGCGGCGTCGGCGCCCGCAGGTGCGCCCCCGGATTCCGCTCCGGCGCGCTCGGGCCCGGCGAGCCAGGCGCCCGCGACCGGCAGGCGCGCGTCGCCCAACATCCTCGGCGACGCGGCGGACTGGGTCGGCGACCGGATCGACGACATCGAGAACTGGGCCGAGGACAAGATCGAGGCCCTGGTGCTCAAGGTCGCGCCCGGCCTGGGCACGCTGATCCACGAGGGCCCCGGCGGCCTGATCAAGAATGCGATCGAGCCGGCGGTCTCGAGCTGGGTCGGCTCGATCACCGGCGGGGTCAACATCGGCCAGGTCGCCGGCCAGCTCAAGGGCTCGTTCCAGGCGGCGTTCGCCGTGCTGCAGGGCGCCAAGGCCGGCGACGCCAAGTGCTGCGACACGCTGGTCGCGGGGATCAACGCGATCCGCGACGTCGCGCACGCGTTCATGAACAACCCGGTGATGGACGCCATCAAGGGCATCCTCACCAAGGTCTCGGACGTCATCGGCACCGTCACCAAGCTGGTGCTCGGCCCGGCGTTCGACGTGCTGAAGACGATCGTCGGCGGTGCGTGGGACGCGATCAAGGGCGTCGCGTCGACGATCCAGGGCTGGTTCAACGCGGTCAAGAACGTCGCGGGCAAGGCGTTCGACTGGGTCGCCAAGAAGCTCGGGTTCTCGAGCGGCACCGGCGAGGGCGGGCTACTCGACTGGCTCAAGCAGAAGGCCGCCGAGATCTGGGACAAGATCAAGCAGACGCTGCAGCCGGTGATCGGCCCGCTCAAGGTCGTCGCCGGCGTGCTGCTGATGTTCACCGGGCTGCCCCAGATCTACGCGATCATCAAGTACGGGCCGCAGCTGGTCGAGGCGGTGCAGTGGCTGTGGGCCAATCGCAACAACCCCGCGGCGGTCAAGCAGAACCCCAAGCTGCTCGGCGGATCGATCCTGCCCAAGATCCTCGGCGTCGGCCAGGGCTTCGTCGGCGTGGTCAAGAGCGGCGTGGCGTGGCTGGTCGAGAAGGCGACCTCGTTCGCCACCGGCGCGCTGCAGCTGCTCGGCGCGATCACCGGCATCCCGCTGCTCAACATGGCCAAGGGCTTCGTCCAGACCCTGGTCGACGGCATCAAGGGCGTCGCCGACTGGGCATCGGGTGCGTTCACCAGCGCGACGACGTGGCTCGAGGGGCTGTTCCACAAGGTCGCCGACTTCATCAAGCCGTACGCCGAGGTCCTGTGCTCGGTGGCGATGGCCGTCACCAACCCGGGGATGATCCCGGTGATCCTCGCCGGCTGGGCGTGGCGCTGGCTGCCCGACTGCATCAAGCCGCCGCTGATCGATCTGCTGCTCGACGCTGCGATCGGCGTGCTCGAGGGCATGCCATCGCTGCCGATGCTCGGCCCGCTGTGGCCGCTGCTCAAGTCGGGCGTGCTCGGCTTCCTGCACGCGGTGCGGGCCCGCGATCCCGAGACCAAGATCAAGGTCTCGAACAAGCTGGCCAAGATCATCAGCGGCGCGAGCCCGATGTTCCTGCTCGGCTTCGTCAAGGGCTTCCTGCGCGGCGTCTGGGACGGCATCAAGATGCCGTTCGAGGCGATCTGGCTGATCATCAAGGGCCTCGGCAAGGCGGTCGAGTTCTTCGACTCGCTCGGCAACGAGGCCGAGACCAAGGCGCAGGCTCCCGCGGCGGCCAAGGCCCCGGCTCCGGCAGCCGCTCCGGCGGCCGCTCCGGCCAAGCCGGCGGCGCACCCGGCGGGCAGCTCGTCGGGCACGCCGCCGGTCGCGGCGCCTTCGGTGATCCAGCCCGATCAGGTCCAGGGCGTCGTCGCCGGCATGGCGACCAAGCTCAACGAGCACAAGCCGCCGCGAACGCAGCCCGGCGCGGCACCCGCGGCGGCGGCGGCGGCGGCCCCGGCACCCGCCGCGAGCCCCGCGGCGAATCCGCACGCCAACCAGTACCAGCAGCTCGGCCACGAGGCCCACCGCATGGGCGGCGAGCTCGCAGGTCCGGCGGCGACGGTCAGCGGCAACTTCATGCCCGCGGTGCAGGAGCTGTTCTCGTCCAAGGGCGGCGGCGGCTCGATCGACGACCTGATGGCCGCGATGGGCAAGGTGTGGGAGGCCGCCAAGAACGCGATGGCCAGCCTCGGCGGCAAGATCGCGAACATGATCTGCGACTTCTTCGTCAAGGACTCGGCGGAGGAGGAGCTCGGCGACACCGTCGGCTACATGGTCGGCATGATCGCATTCCAGGCGCTGCTCGAGTACCTCTCGGCCGGCACCTGGGACGGCGTCATGGCCGTGCTGCAGGGCATCGCCAAGTTCCTCAACTGGCCGATGGAGTTCCTCGGCGAGGCGATGGGCCTGCTCAAGGAGCTCGGCGGCTTCCTGCTCGATGGCATCAAGGAGCTCGGCGCGATGGCGGCCGAGGGCGCCGGCAGCGCGCTACGCGAGGTCATGGGCGCACTCGGCGAGATCGGCACCAAGCTCGAGCAGTTCGCCGAGGAGCTGCTGGGCAAGTTCGGCGGCGAGGCCGAGGCCGAGGCGGGCGCCCTGGAGTCGCAGGCGGCCCACACGGTCGAGAGCGACGCCGCGCGCACGGCAGAGGGCGACGCCGCGCGGACCGCCGAGGGCGACGCCGCATGCAGCGCCGAGGAAGGCGAGCTGTCGGCGGCCGAGAAGGAGGCGCAGAAGGCCGAGGAGCTGGTCGAGGCCGAGGCCGTGATCCAGGGGATCAAGCGCGCCGCCGCCGCCGGACACGTGCCGGGACCGGCGCTGGTCATCGCGCTCGACGGCCTCAAGTCGCGCTACGCGTGGATCGAGGGCTTCGGCCCGGTCGGCCGGCCCGCGCCGTTCGAGCTCATGATGTACGCCAGCGAGCACGACGAGGGCGAGTACAACCCCGGCGCGCTGCCGGGCGACATCAAGCCGGAGGGCGAGGTCAAGCCGGAGGGCGAGGTCAAGCCGGAAGGCGAGGTCAAGCCGGAGGGCGAGGTCAAGCCGGAAGGCGAGGTCAAGCCGGAAGGCGAGCCGAAGCCGGAGCCCAAGCCCGAGCCCACGCCGCAGGACGTCGAGAACTGGAAGAACGAGCTCCCGACGAAGTCCACGCCGACCGGCTCACCGCAGGATGCGTACGAGATCGCGCAGACCGGCCCGACCAACTATCACGTCTCGGGCAACGGCGAGAAGGTCTGGGCCGACGGCATCCGGGCCGAAGAT
>DASWRS010000443.1:0-48035 GCA_036403075.1 Kofleriaceae bacterium | reverse complement strand
GTCGCGGATCTCCCGGTGATCGGCGGGTTTCCGGCCTCCGAGAAGGTCTACGTCGAGCGCGACGGCCTGCGCGTGCCGGTCCGCCGGATCCACCTCCAGGGCGGCGAGCCGCCGTTCGACGTCTACGACACCTCGGGGCCGCAGGGCGTCGATCCGCACGTCGGGCTGCCGCGGCTGCGCAAGCCCTGGATCGACGCGCGGCTCGCGGCCGAGCGGGATCCACATCCACAAGCGCCGGGACTGGCACCGGGCAACCGCACGCAGATGCACTACGCCCGCCGCGGCATCATCACACCCGAGATGCAGTTCGTCGCGATCCGCGAGAACGTCGCGCCCGAGTTTGTCCGCGACGAGATCGCGCGCGGCCGCGCGATCCTGCCCGCCAACATCCACCACCCCGAGACCGAGCCGATGATCATCGGCCGCAACTTCCTGGTGAAGATCAACGCCAACATCGGCAACTCGGCGGTGAGCTCGACGATCGGCGAGGAGGTCGACAAGCTGCGCTGGGCGGTCAAGTGGGGCGCCGACACCGTGATGGATCTATCGACCGGCAAGCAGATCCACGAGACCCGCGAGTGGATCGTGCGCAACTCGCCGGTGCCGATCGGCACGGTGCCGATCTACCAGTGCCTCGAGAAGGCCGGCGGCGATCCGGCCAAGCTCGACATCGAGATGTTCCTCGACACGCTGATCGAGCAGGCCGAGCAGGGCGTCGACTACTTCACGATCCACGCCGGCGTCCGGCTGGCGTACATCCCGTACACCGCGAACCGGGTGACCGGCATCGTGTCGCGCGGCGGCTCGATCATGGCCAAGTGGTGCCTGTCGCACCACAAGGAGAACTTCCTCTACACCGAGTTCGAGCGGATCTGCGAGGTCATGAAGAAGTACGACGTCGCGTTCTCGCTCGGCGACGGCCTGCGCCCGGGCTCGACCGCCGATGCCAACGACCGCGCCCAGCTCGCCGAGCTCGAGACCCTGGGCGAGCTGACCGACATCGCCTGGAAGCACGACGTCCAGACCATGATCGAAGGACCTGGCCACGTCGCGATGCACAAGATCAAGGAGAACATGGATCTCCAGCTCCGGATCTGCAAGGAGGCGCCGTTCTACACGCTCGGCCCGCTGGTCACCGACATCGCGCCCGGCTACGACCACATCACCAGCGCGATCGGCGCGGCGATGATCGGCTGGTTCGGCACCGCGATGCTGTGCTACGTGACGCCCAAGGAGCACCTCGGGCTGCCCGATCGCGACGATGTCAAGGACGGCGTGATCGCGTACAAGATCGCCGCGCACGCGGCGGACCTGGCCAAGGGCCACCCCGGCGCGCAGGACCGCGACAACGCGCTCAGCAAGGCGCGCTTCGAGTTCCGCTGGCAGGACCAGTTCAACCTGTCGCTCGATCCCGACACCGCCCAGGACTTCCACGACGAGACCCTGCCGGCGGCGGCGGCCAAGGGTGCGCACTTCTGCTCGATGTGCGGCCCCAAGTTCTGCTCGATGAAGATCACCGAGGAGGTCCGCCAGATGGCGGCGGCGCAGGCGCAGGGCACCGGCGACGTCGAGGCCGGCCTGGCCGCCAAGGCCGCCGAGTTCCGCGACGGCGGGCAGCGGATCTACGCCGGTGGCGACGATCCTCATTAGCGGGTGACGGCGCTCGCCGCGGTGCGGCAGCCGGCGGCATGTGCGACGACTCCCTCCGTGCAGCTCGTCGGATCCGCAAAAACTCGCCGGGTGCCGCGCGCCGTTTGGTATCCTTGGAGCGTCGTCTTGGTGGCGCGCTGTCGTGACAGTCCAGGCCCGGAGTACTCGGAAGATCGAAAAGCTCGCGCGCATCTACGATGACGAGATCGCGCCGTGCTGGGGCACGCGTTTCGGCAAGCTGCTGCTGCGCGACCTGGTGATCCCCGAGCGCAGCCAGGTGCTCGACGTGTCGTGCGGCACCGGCTACCCGACGCTCGAGATCCTGCGCCGGATGACCGATGGCTCGCGGCTGATCGCGATCGACGAGTCGAGCGCGATGCTCGACGTCGTGCGCAAGAAGGTCGCCGCGCTCGGCCCGCTTGGCAAGCAGGTGTTCCTTCGCACCGAGAGCGCCGTGCCGCGGCTGTCGTTCGCCGACGAGGTCTATGACCTGGTCGTGTGCAACCTCGGGGTCGGCGACATGCCGAGCGTCGAGCTCGCGCTGTGCGACTTTGCGCGCGTCGCCAGGCCCGGCGGCGAGGTCCGCTGCACCATGCCGCTCGCCGGCACGTTCGAGGAGTTCCACGACCTGTACCGCGAGGTGCTGGTCAAGCACGACAAGCACGACGCGCTCGACCGGCTCGAGCGCCACATCGCGCGCTACCCGACGGTCGAGCACGCCGAGCGCTGCCTCGCGGCGGCCGGGCTCACCGGCGGGATCGAGATCGACGAGTTCTCGCTGCTGTTCCGCAGCTCGCGCGAGTTCTTCTTCGCGCCGGTGATCGAGTACGGGCCGCTCGCCGACTGGAAGGCCGTCGCGGGCGGCGGCCAGGACATGCAGGACGTGTTCTGGTACATCAAGGAGGCGATCGACGCCTACTTCGGCCGCCGGCCGTTCCACGTCACGGTCAAGGCCGGCCTGGTGATCGGCACGAAGCCGGCGCGCCGGGTGCCGGAGAGCCGCTCCGAGAGCCCGGCCGCGCTCGACGAGGCGCACGACCCGTTCGCCGACAGCCTCACCTTGCCGGTGCCGATGGCCGATGACACCGAGGACGGCTCGTTCGACGACCTCGAGACCGGCCTGCCCTGGCCGCCTCGCGGCCTCGCCGACGGCTCGATGCGGATCGACGATGGCAGCGATCCCGCCGGGCAGGAGCTGGCCCCGGGGGACCACGCGCTCGACGGGGGCTCGCAGGCCGAGCAGGAGCTCGACGCATTCATCGAGGGCAAGAAGCGGCCCCACCACCTGGTCGAGTGACCGCGGATCGCCTCTACAATCGCCGCGATGACGCCTCGCGGGAAAGCCGTGCTCGTGTTTGCGGTCCTGGCCGCCCTGGCGGGGCTCGAGACCTGCCGCCGCAGCAGCCCGGAGCCCGCGCTCGAGGGCGCGCCGGCCGACCAGTTCTCGGCGACCCGCGCGATCGCGACCCTGCACGCGGTGTCGGTCGACGCGCCGCACCCGCTGGGCACGCCCGCGCACGACACGATCAAGGGCCGGATCGCCCAGGCGCTGCGCGCGCTCGACTACACGGTCGACGTCCAGCACACCTTCGCCTGCAACGCCGCCGCGACCTGCGGTGACGTCGACAACCTGATCGCGCGCCGCCCGGGCCAGGCTCCCGGCGGCAAGGCGGTCGTGGTCGCGGCGCACTACGACTCGGTGCCGGCCGGGCCGGGCGCCTCCGACGACGGTACCGGCGTGGCCAGCGTGCTCGAGATCGCGCGGGCGATCCGGCACGACACGCTCGCCCACCCGGTGGTGTTCCTGATCGACGACGGCGAGGAGGCGGGCCTGCTGGGCGCCGAGGGCTTCGTCGCCGATGCCGCACGCTCGGGCGACGCGGCGTTCATCATCAACCTCGAGGCCCGCGGCACCACCGGGATGCCGTCGCTGTTCGAGACCAGCCGCGAGCAACGCTGGCTCGTGCCGGTGGTGGCGCGCGCGCTGCCGCACCCGGTGACCACGTCGCTGTTCGCGACGATCTACGATCAGCTGCCCAACGACACCGATCTGACCGTGTTCAAGCGCGCGGGGCGCGCGGGGATCAACTTCGCGTACATCGGCGGCGGCACGCAGTACCACACGCCGCTCGACAGCTTTGCCAATGTCGATCCGGGCAGCGTGCAGTGGCGCGGCGATCAGGCGCTCGCGATGGTGCGCGCGTTCGCCGCCGCCGACCTCGACGAGGCCGCGCCCGGCGGCGCGGTGTGGTTCGACGTGCTCGCGGCGTTCCTGGTGTGGTGGCCGGCGGGGTGGACGGTCTTGATCACCGCGCTCGCGCTCGCGCTGGTCGGCGTGGCGCTGGTCGGCGGCGTGCGGCGCGGCCGGCTGACCCTGGCCGGCGTGGCGCTCGGCCTGGCGTCGTTCGTCGGCGCGGTGCTCGGCGCGGTGGTGCTCGGCGTCGTGCTGACCCGCCTGCTCGGCCTGGCGTCGCCGGGCGCGCTGTTCGAGCCTCACCCCGCGCCCCGGGTCGCCGCGGCCTGGCTGGTCGGGATCGCCGCCGCGCTCGGGGCCGCCGCCCTGGCCCGCCGCCGCGCCTCGTTCGACGCGGTGTTCGTCGGCCACGCCGTGGCCTGGAACGGCCTGGGCCTGGCGCTCGCCGTGATCTTGCCGGGCGCGTCGTACCTGCTCGTCGTCCCGGGCCTGGTCATGGCGGTGCTCGCGGCCGCGCGCACCGTGCTGCCGGTCGGCGAGACCGCGGCGGCGCTGGCCTCGCTGGTCGCGGCGGCGATCGTCTGCCTGCAGTTCGCGCTGATCGGTCACGATGCCCTGGGCGACGCCAGCCTGACCGCGTCCGCGGTGCTGCTCGCGCTGATCACCACGGCGTTCGCGCCGCTGGTCTGGGACACGGCGCCTCGCCTGGCGCCCGGCTGCCTCGCGCTCGCCGTGGTGCTCGGCGTCGTCGCCATGCTGGTCCCGCACCACTCGGCGACCCACCCGCGGCACCAGCCGCTCGCCTACGTCGTCGATAGCGACACCGGCGCGGCGCGCTGGCAGGTCGATGCCCCGAGCGCCGAGGTCCGCGCCGCGGCGCAGTTCGAGCCGGCGGCGCACAGCGTGGCGCCCTGGTTCGGGGCGCGCGGCACGAGCCACGTCGCGCCGGCGCCGGCCGAGCCGATCACGCCGCCGCAGGTCACCGTCACCCCGGCCGTCCCGGCCGCGGACGGTACGCGGGTCGTCACGCTCGACCTGGCGTCGGCGCGCCATGCCCCGCGGCTGACGATCGCGTGGCACAGCGACGCCGAGACCACCGCGCTGCGGATCAACGGCACCGCGCCGCCGCCGCGTCCGGCGCGGTTTCGCGCGTTCCTCGCGCCGGGCTGGAACCGGATCGCGATCCGCGGCTCGACGGCGCGCGTCGAGATCACCCTGCGCGGCGCCGGCACGGCCGAGGCGATCGTCACCGACACCTCGTTCGGCCTGCCGGCGTCCGCCGCCGCGCTGATCCGGGCGCGCGACGCCTCGGGCGCCGTACCGGTCCACGACGGCGACGTGACCATCGTCGAGCGCCACGTCCGGTGGTGACCTGATCGGCTCAGCCCGGCGGTTTGCCGGTGGCCAGGACCGTACTGGACACGGCCTGGATGCTGGCGGGCGTCAGCGTCGGGTCGTTGGCCGAGATGAACGCGACCACCGCGTGGCTGCTCCAGGCCGGGACGCTCACGCTCGCGCTGCAGGTCGTACCCGAGCCGCACAGCGCGATGCGGGTGCCCAGGGTCAGGTCGAAGATCTCGATGTAGTACGGGGTCGGGCCGACATCGACCGACGAGGTCGCCGTGACCTGGTCGAAGCTCGCGCCGAGGCCGAGCGAGTAGCCGCTCGCCGTCCAGGTCGCGTAGCTCATCGGCGTCTGTTCCACGATGCCCGGCGGCGGCGAGGCGGTGCTCAGCTGCGAGAAGTACGCGCGGAACGCGTGCGTGGTCGCGACCGCCTGGCTGATCGAGGCGCTGCACACGGTGCCGCTGCCGCACACCGCGAGCCGGGTGCCCGTGGTCACGTCGAAGATCTCGGTGTAGGACGGCGACGACCCGATCTCCACGGTATGCGCGGTGAGTGTCGTGGTCGCTCCGACCGGCAGGGTGGTCGGGCTGACCGACATCGTCAGGTTGGCGCTCTTCCACTCGACGTTCACGATCTGGGCGATCAGGGAGTTCTCCACGCTCTCATTGTCGGACACGTCGGTGAGCTCGGCGATGTACGTGACGAACGCGGGGACGGACGACGTCAGCGTGACCGAGCAGACCGTGCCGGTGGCGCACCGGGCGACGCGGACCGCGTTGATCCCGGGTCGGCTGTCCCAGATCGTCATGTAGAGCGGCGTCGGTCCGACGTCCTGGTTGGCGGTCATCGTCAGCGTGAGCGGTTGCGTCGGCCACAGGCTGGTCTGGCTGGCGTTGAGCGTCAGCACCCACGACGACAGCGCGGACTGCGCGACGCCGGTCTGCACGGTCGGCTTGTCGGATGGCGGCGCGAGGTCGCCCGAGGAGTCGGCGCTCGGGTCCTCGACCTCGCGGGCCTCGGGGTCCAGGGCGCAGGCGGCGAGCAGCGGAGCGAACGCCAGCAGGCCCAGGGCCGCTCGGCCGAGCGAAGCGCCTGCGCCGGCGCGTCGCCACGACTGCATGGGTTGCCGAGCTGGGTGGGAGTTGTTGAACACGGTGATCATTGAATTCGTCATCTGCGCCTGCTCGTGTTCAAGCGCGATGCCAGCGAGATCTGGCCGCCGTGGCCGCCGGGATCACTCCCATCTCCGTCGGAGGTGATGCGATCGGCGGTGGCACACGTCCGGGGGTGCCGCGACACAGCCTGGCACGTGCCACGTCGTGCCGCGCGAGGGTATGCTCCGCGCGCATGGCTGGAGATCCGCGCGCCGAGTACCTGGCGCTGGTCGATGAGCTGACCGAGCACGACCGGCGCTATTACGTCGAAGCCAACCCGACGATCAGCGACGTCGAGTACGACCGGCTGAGCCAGCAGCTGCGCGCGGTCGAGGCCGAGCACCCCGACTGGGTGGTCGAGTGGTCGCCGACGCGGCGGGTCGGCCATGCGCCGGTCTCCGATTTTCCCAAGGTCCACCGGCCGGTCGCGATGCTGTCGCTCGACAACACGTACGACGAGGCCGAGCTCAAGGCGTTCTTCGATCGCGTGGTCAAGGGGCTCGACGGCGACGTCCCGGTGTTTGCGGTCGAGCCCAAGATCGACGGCTTCGGCATCGAGCTGACCTACAAGGCCGGCACGCTGGCGCTCGGCGCGACCCGCGGCGACGGCCGGATCGGCGAGGACGTCACCGCCAACGTCCGGATGGTGCGCGGCGTCGCGCTCCGGCTGCGCGAGGAGATCGACATCGTCGTGCGCGGCGAGATCTACATGACCAAGCAGGAGTTCGCCGCGATCAACGCCGCGCGGATCGAGGCCGGCGAGGCGCCGTTCAAGAACCCGCGCAACACCGCCGCGGGCTCGATCAAGCAGATGGACCCGCGCGAGGTCGCCCGGCGGCCGATGCGCACGATCCTCTACGAGGTCGTCGATGGCGAGCGCTACGCCGCCGGCCACCTGGCGTCGCTCGCCCGGCTCGCCCGCCTCGGGCTGCCGGTGTCGGCGCACAACGCCCCGGCGGCGAGCTGGGACGAGCTGCTCGCCTGCGTGCACGGCTGGCGCGATCGCCGCGACGAGCTGGCCTACGAGCTCGATGGCCTGGTGATCAAGGTCGACGACTTCGCGCTGCGCGCCGCGCTCGGCACCACGGCGAAGTTCCCGCGCTGGGCGATCGCCTACAAGTTCCCGGCGCGCCAGGTCACGACGGTGCTGCGCGACATCCAGAGCCACGTCGGCCGGACCGGCACGGTGACCCCGGTGGCCCAGCTCGATCCGGTCGAGCTGTCGGGCACGACCGTGGCGCGCGCGTCGGTCCACAACTGGGACATCGTCGCGCGGCTCGGGCTCAACCGCGGCGACCGCGTGCTGCTCGAGAAGGCCGGCGAGATCATCCCGCAGATCCTCGGCGTGACCGAGAAGGGCGAGGGCGCGCCGTTCGTCGCGCCGACCGAGTGCCCGTCGTGCCACACCGCGCTGGTGCGCGAGGACGGCAAGATCGCGCTCGTGTGCCCCAACCGGCTGGGCTGCCCGGCGCAGCAGCTGGCGGCGATCGAATTCTTCGCGTCGCGCGGCCAGATGAACATCGACGGCCTGGGCGAGAAGGTCGTGGCCCAGCTGGTCGACAAGGGCCTGGTCCGCGACGTCGCCGACCTGTTCGATCTCAAGGTCGAGCAGCTCGAGGAGCTCGAGCGCTTCGCCAGGCAGTCGGCGCAGAACCTGGTCGCGGCGATCGCGAAGGCCAAGGCCGACGCCACGTTTGCTCGCCTGCTCGCGGCGCTCGGCATCCCCAACCTCGGCGGCGTGCTCGCCCGGGTGATCGCCGAGAAGTACCGCCGGCTCACGTTGCTGCGCGAGGCGGCCGGGCGGCTCGACTCCGAGGCGCTGGTCGCCGAGTTATGCGAGATCGACGGCATCGGCGAGACCATCGCAGAGAGCGTCGACCAGTTCCTGCGCGACCCGCACGTCGCCGTCGTGCTCGCCAAGCTCGCCGACCGCGGGGTCGATCCGGAGCAGCCGGTGCGCGCGGCCAGCGACGGCCCGCTATCGGGCAAGACGCTGGTCGTCACCGGCACGCTGACGGTGCCCCGGGGCGACGTCCAGAAGCGGATCGAGGCTGCCGGCGGCAAGGTCGCCGGCTCGGTCAGCAAGAAGACCAGCTACCTGGTCGCCGGCGACGACACCGGCAAGTCCAAGCTCGAGGCGGCGCAGAAGCACGGCGTGCACGTGATCACCGAGCAGGAGCTCGATCTGCTGCTCGCCGGGGGGACCTTGGCCCCGCCGGCACCGCCGACAGCGCCCGCCGAGCTCGAGACCGGCGCCGCCGAGACCAGCGCCGCCGAGACCAGCGCCGCCGAGCCCGCGAGCTGAGTGCGGCGTCACCGGCCGATCGCGACGGTGTAGCCGGCGAACGCCACGCCGCCTCGGCTGTCGCGGAGCACGATCCAGAGCCGCGCCGGGCCGGCGTCCGGCGTGGTCCACACGTCGTCGGCGAAGCTCTCGGTCTCGGCCTCGCTGCGGCCGGTGCGATCGGAGGCGAGCTCGCCGGCGGAGACGAACCACGATACCCGGATCGCCTCGCGGTGATCGACCAGCGTGCGCGACTGCGGATCGAACACCGGGAACGACTCGGCGCTGTCCTCGGTCCACGACGCGCGCAAGCTCACCGCCGTCCGCGGCGCCAGCACGGCCGGGACGTCGCCGGCCCCGAGGTCGGCGGCGCCGGCGTTCGGTGCGGCGGCGGCCGCGAGCGCCGTCACCCCGACCAGCGTGGGGTTGCGGTTGGCGCGATAGCGCGCGCGGAACTCGACGGCGACGTCGATCGGCGCGTTCGCCAGGTCGCACGTGATCCGGGTCAGGCCGATGCCGGGGGTCAGCGCGTCGCCGGCGAGCTCGGCGCGGGCGCGGATCGGCTGGTAGTAACCGCCGGTGACGTCGGCGTCGTGCGGCCGGAGCGGCGGCTTGCCGGGCAGGGGCGCGGGCGGCGTCGGGCCGAACACCGAGCAAGCATCGATCGGGATCGTCGCCTGGATCTCGAGGCCACGGTCCGCGAGCATCGCGGCGACCTGGAGGCACGCGTCGTTGACCACGTTGTTGCTCGACAGCGGTGCGGGCTCCGTGCAGAAGCTCCAGTCGACGTCGGGCGGGCCGCCGCCGGTGCCGTCGGGCGCCGCGACCAGCGCGCGGTAGGTCACCGCATGGTCGGGCGCGATCTCGGCCGGCTCGCTGCGCACGGCGAGGATCCGGGGCTCGGTGATCAGCGACGCCGGATCGCCCAGCTCGGGCTTGCACGCCGCGAGCGCGGCGCCGGCGACCAGCCCGAGCGCTCGACCTGCGGTCACAGCTCGACCCTCGCGCCGATCACCGCGAGCGTCGGCAGCCCGGTGATGTACTTCTGCACGGTGTAGTCGAAGTTGTAGATGATCTCCTCCGGGTTCTTGCGGTTGGTGAGGTTCTGGACGTCGATGAACACGTTGGTCCGGTGATCCGAGACCGTGAACGTCCGCTCGAGCCGCGCGTCGAGCTGGTAGAACGCCGGCACGCGCGTGGTGTTCTGGCCGCCGAACAGCGGCTCGTACTGGTCGTCGCGCGCGTCGAAGTACGAGCCCATCACGGGGGTCCGGGGGACGCCGGTGGCGTAGCGGAACCGGGCGCCGAGCTGCCAGCCGCCGCCGAGGTCGTAGCTCGCGAGCACGCTCGCGACGTGGGTCTGGTCGTAGTCGAGCGGGCGCCACGCGGTGTCGGGGTGATCGCGGCGCTCGCTGCGGATCAGCGAATAGGTGATCCAGCCGAACACGCCATGGCTGAGCTCCTGGCGCAGCAGGATCTGGCCGCCGTAGCTCCTGCCGATGCCCTGGTCGACGAGCGCGGCGGCGAGCGGCGGCGTCGGCAGCGGGCTGCGCGACGCGAGGTGGTCGATCGCCTTGTAGAACCCGAGCAGCTCGGCGGTGAACGTGCCGGTGATCCGGTAGGCCAGGCCGCCCGACGCGTGGGAGGCGCGGATCGGACCGAGCGTCGGGTTGCCGAACACCGCGGACAGGTCGACCGGATCGGGCGGCTGGTCGTAGAGCCCGCCGCCGGCGCGGAGCTGGAGGTCGCGGGTCAGCTGGTAGGTGGCCGACAGCCGCGGCTCGAACGCGATCGCCATCCGGCGGTAGCCCAGCGTCGGCGTGTTGCCGACGATCGGCGTCAGCCGGCTGCCGTCGATCAGGTACGGATCGATCCGCAGGCCCGGGGTGATCGCGAGCCCGCCGAGCGCGATCTCGACGAACGCGTACGGCGCGATCGACACCAGCGACGCGGTCCAGCGGTCGGCATTGACCTGGTCACCGGGCGGCTGGCCGAACACCGTGACGTCGCCCTCGCGTGGCGGCAGGTTGACCGAGCCGAGCCGCGATACCTCGCTGCGCTGGCCCGCGCCGTCGAGGCCGAGCGACAGCGTGAGCCCCGGGGCGAGCTTGCGCCGGTAGCCGGCCCGCAGGGCGTAGCGCCACGCACCGACGTCGAGCGAGGTCGGCACCGCGCCGAACTCCGCGCGCGTGGTATTGCCGTCCCAGCCGACCGAGGGCACGACGAACAGGCTCGAGCCATCATCGAGGATCCGGGTGTAGCGCGCGAACGCGCGGTAGTAGCGGTCGTGGGTCTGCTGGCGCCGGACCTCGGCCGGATCGCTGGCGTCGATCGCGCGGGTCAGCTGGTCATCCGAGCCGAGCGCGCCGAGCTCGAGCTGTTCGTCCTTGCCGAGGTCGAGCTGCGCGAGGATCTGGCCGTCGTAGTACTGCGGGATCGGGACGAAGTCGCCGACGTCCTCGGAGGTCACCTGCGACAGCACGGCGCCGAGGTGGCTGCGCCGCCCCGCGACCGCGATCCGCGCCGAGCTCGACAGCGCGGTCGAGACCAGCGCCGAGGCGTCGATCACGTCGAGCGCCGCGTAGCCGTGGGTGCCGCTGCGCGGCAGCGCGCGGGTCTCGGCCTTGACCAGGCCGCCGATGCCGCGGCCGTACTCGGCCCCGAACGCGCCCGGCAGGAGCTCGATCGACTTGACCAGGTCCGAGTTGACCGTCGAGCGCAAGCCGCCACCATGGTACAGCGCCGGGATCTCGACGCCGTCGATGAACACCCGGGTCTCGTTGGGTGCCGAGCCCCACACGATCAGCTGGCCCGAGCCGAACGACGACCGGCCGACCCCGGGCAGGTTCTGCACGACCTTGAGCGTGTCGCCTTGCGTGCCGGGGACCTTGCGCGCCTCCTCGGTGCGGATCGACACGCTCGCGGTCTCCTTCTTGATCCGCGTCGCCTTGACGATCTGCTCATCGTCGACGCCCTCGTCGCGCGGCTCGGCGTAGTACTTGACGGTGCGCTTGTGCTTGGCGGTGATCTCCTCGTCGGTCGTCACCGTGACCAGGCCCGGGCCCGACAGCTCGACCTGGTGCGTGCCGACCGGCAGATCGGTGAACGCGAACGCCCCGGCCTCGTCGGTCGCGGTGTCGACCTGGAGGTCCTTGATCGCGATCTTCACGCGGGCGAGCGGCAGCTTCTTGAACCGGTCGACGACGACGCCCTCGAAGTTGATCTGCGGGCCGAGCGATACCAGTTGCTCCTGCACGGTGAACGCGTAGCGGTAGGTGATCGTGACCGGGGCGGGCTGGTTGTCGACCTCGGCGGGCTCGAACACGAACTGCCGGGCCGCGGCGACCGCGGCGGCGTCCCACTCGGCGCCGCCCGAGGTCTGGACCCGCACGTCGGCGACGCTGCCATCGGCGGCGATGTCGATCGACAGCACCACCGATGCGGTCTGGTCCGGCGTGGCGCCGGCCGGCCGGGTGGCGTCGACGAAGTGCACCAGCCTGGGCGGCCGGGTCACGACGAACTGGGCGCGCGCCGCGGAGCCGGCGGCGAGCACCGCGGCCATGGCGAGCACGGCGAGCACGCGGGGCCATGGCCGGGGCCTCGCGGCCGCGCTGTCCGGGCGACGGATCCGCACGATCATCGTCAGTCTCCGAGCACGAACCGGCGCGCGATCGTGTACTGGCCGCCGGCCACCGGCTTGCCGCACGCCAGCGCGGGACGGAACCGCCAGGTCTTCACGGTCGCGATCGCCGCCGCGTCGAGCGCCGGATCGACGCCGGCGACCACGACGATGCCGCTGACCAGGCCCTGTGCGTCGACCGTGACCTTGAGCACCAGCCGGCCCTCGATGCCGGCGGCGCGGGCTTCCTCGGTGTACTCGATGTCGGTCTTGAGCGACGGCTCCGGCTTGCCCGGCGGCTCGGTGCACGCGCCGGCGTTGTCGCCGGCCGGGCCGTCGGGATGATCGGGCTTGATCGGCGTCTTGACCGGCGCGGCGGGCCGCGGCCGGGCGGGGGCCGGACCGGGCTTGACCTCGTCGTGCGGCCGCCGGCCGGTGCCCATGTCCATGCCGACCTCGTTGGTCATGACCGTGTCGGTCTGGATCGGCGCGGCGGGCGCGGCGGGTGCCGGCGCAGCGACGGCGGGCACCGGGGCGGGCGCGGGGCGGGCCTGGGGCCGGGGCCGGGGCGGCTCGGGCGGCGGCGGCGGCGGCCGGGGCGGCTCGGGCTTGTTCTTCTTCTCCGGCTCGGCGAGCGCGATCGTCGTCGCGCGGTGCTGCTGCTTGTCGTGCGCGGCCGAGAGCGCGGCCATCGCGATCACGCCATGGAGCGCGAGCGACGCGATGATCATGATCTCGCGGCCGCCGAGCGTCACTCGCCGGCTCCGGCCATGACGTTGATCGCGAACCTGGTGACGCCCTGCTGCTTGGCGACGTCGATCACGTGGACGACCCGGCCGTGCTTGACGCTCTCGTCGGCGCTGACCACGATGTTGACGTCGGGGTGGTCCTTGACCGCGGCCGCGAGATCGCGCGTCAGCTCGGGCTCGGTCACCGGCTGGCCGTTCCAGCGCAGCGACCCGTCCTTGACGATCGCGACGGTCTGGGGCTTGTCCGCGGTCCCATCGGTGGTCTTCGACTTCGGCAGCGTGACCTTGAGCGTCTGCGCGACGATGTAGGTCGACGCGACCATCAGGATGATCAGCAGCACGAGCACGACGTCGACCAGCGGCGTCACGTTGATCGCGGCGATCGTGGCGTTGCGGCCGCGCGCGCCGCCCATCGTCCCCGCCATGGCTAGGCCTCCGCCTCGACCGCGCCGGGGTACGCCGCGGCCGCCGGGCGGACCGCGTGCGGGCTCGGCCCGCTGCCGGTCGCATCGGCGGCGTTCAGGCCGCCCTGCCCGCGGCCGGCCTCGCGCCTCATCTGGGCGCACACCGCGCTGCCGAGCGCGCCGAGGTTATCCTCGACGATCACCGTCTTCTTCTGGAAGACGTTGAAGAAGATCACGGCCGGCACCGCGACCAGGATGCCGACCGCGGTCGACACCAGCGCCTCGGCGATGCCGGACATGACGTTGTTCATGTTGCCGCTGCCGCCGGCGACGTTGGCCGCGGCCGACGACAGCTCGCGGAACGCGACGATGATGCCGAGCACGGTGCCGAACAGGCCGACGAACGGCGCGTTGTTGCCCAGCGTGCCGAGGAACACCAGGCCGGACTCGAGCTGCTTGCGCCGATCGGCCAGTCCCTTCTTCAGGATCTCGGTGAACGCCTCGGGGCCGGCGCCGTACCACGCCATGGCGTCGTGCAGGACCTCGGCCTCGACGCCGCGCAGCCCACGGAGCTGCGCGATCACGGCGCCGACCCCCGCGCCCGGGCCGCCGGCGGCGAGCCGGGCGAGCACGTCGCCGGCGAGCGCGACCGTGTCGATCCGCCGGCGGCGGAAGTACACGACGCGCTCGAGGATGATCCCGATCGAGATCACCGACAGCGCCAGCAGCAACACGAGGACCACGGTTCCGCCCACGCCGGCGATGTCGAGCAGCTTGTCCATCATTGACGCGTACCTCCTGGCCTGGGTCAGTAGTCGAAGCTCAGCGCGCGCGCGCCGGAGCCGGCGACGTGGTCGCCGCGGGTATCGGAATCGACCACGATGCCTTCGGCATGCGCGGTCGAGGTCGGATCGCCGTCGCGGTAGACGTCGGCGGTCCAGTGCGCGGTCGGTGCGCCGCACAGCGCGAACGTGTCGATCAGCACCGCGTAGGTTCCATGCGGCGGCGCCGCCACGGCACCGCGCCAGGTCACGTTCTCCTCGCGGCGGCCGTCGATCAGGCACTGGCTGTTCGAGTCGGCGTCGAGCGTGCCCGCCCGAGCGAGCGCGTCCGGGTCGACCGGATCGCCCGGCGCGGGCGGCACGTACGAGGTCGGGTGCTTGCTCCACACCGTGATCGGCGGCGCGCTCGGCAGCACGACGTGCAGGTCGAGATCGGCCTCGGTATCCCACGACAGCGAGATCACGAGCCGGGTGTCGGCGAGATCGACCGCGTGCGGCCGCACGTGCAGCGTCAGGGTCGACGCTGGGCCGAGCCGGCCGCCGGCGTCGATCGCGGCGACCTGGAGGTCGTGGGCGCCATCGCCGAGCGTGATCGCGAACGACAGCCGGGCGCTCCAGGTCAGCTGGTCGGGGAAGCTCGAGTCGACCGGCCCGGCGGGGACGATCCAGTAGCCGGCGTCGCCGACCCATCCGAACGCCACGGCGCGGCCGTCGCCGGTCACCCGGCCGGACACGGCCTTGCCGAGCTGGCCGGCGCGGATCGTGTTGTTCGGGGTCTCGAGCGAGGTGATCCGCGCCGCGCCCGCGGGCGCCGGCATCGCGCCGGGGAAGAACTGCGCGCCGGCCACGCGGACCTGGGCGTCGAGGCCGGGGTTGGCATCCAGGCCGCCGCAACCCGACACGACGGCCGCGAGCGCGAGCCACCTCACAGCTGGACCTCGGCGCGCAGCGTCACGGCGTCGTCGGCGAGGTTGCCCGGCACGCCGGTCATCGACCGCCCGCTGTGGTTGGTGTTGTGGTCGTACTCGAGGATCAGCCGGCCGTGCGCCTGGCGCAGCGCGGCGCTGATCGACAACGTCGACAGCGAGGCGTCGCTCGGGATCAGCGCGCCGAGCCGCAGGTCGGCCGCGTCGGCATCCGGATCGTAGCGGTCGTAGCGCACGCCCAGCGCCGACCACGCCGCCGGCTCGTACACCGCCGCGGCGTAGTAGCCGAGCTCGCGGAGGTCGCGCCCGAGCACGACCGGATCGGGCAGCACCACGGCGCGGTCGAGGTTGCCCGCGACGAACAGCTCGCCGTACACGGCCAGCTTGCCGAGCCCGGCGAGATCGAGCGTCAGCTGGGCATCGGCGCCGATGCCGAACCGGTCGTAGCTCGCCGACACCGTCGCGGCCTGGCCCATGATCACCTGGACCTCGTTGGGGCCGACCACGCCGTCCTCGTTGAGGTCCTTCCACACCAGCACGTCCTTGGTCGCCGGCGTCCCGGCGTGGAACCCGCGCCCGGTCAGGACGGAGACCCCGACCGCGAGCTCGGCGCGGCCCAGCGGCGCGACCACGCCCGCGCGCGCGGTGATGTCCTTGTCCTGGTTCGGATCGCGCAGCGCGAAGCTGCGCTCCCCGGATGGCTCGCCGTTCTGCACCGCGACGGCGTAGCGCAGGAACCGCCAGCGCCCCGACACCCGGGCGCCGAGGTCGTACTCGCCGGGGAACAGCGCGCGCGCCGCGTTCGAGCGCTCGAGGAACAGCCGCTCGCGATCGGACTGCTGGAGCTCGAAGCCGAACGGGATCTTGGGGATGCCGAGCGCCACGGTCAGCCACGGCGCGACCTCGTAGGCGGCCTCCGCGGTGCTGACCCGGACCTGGCTGCCGTTGACCGTGTTGAGGTCGATCTCGGCCAGCCCCGAGACCTTGCCGTAGGCCGCGGCGACGCGGAGCCGGCCGCGGCGCAGGACGACGCGATCCTGGTTGAGCGGATCGCCGGACTGCCGGAGCTCGTCCTGCGACGACTGCCGCACCGTCGCGTCGACCTGGACGAGCCCGGACAGGGTCAGCGATGGCCAGGCCGAGCGCACCGCGGGGGTGGCGGGGACCGCCCGGGCCGCAGCCTCGGCGGCGAGCCGCGAGGCGCGCTCGGCGTCGACGGCACCCGCCAGCTGCTGCTGGGCGTCGCGCAGCGCGGCCTGGTCGCGCCGGGCCTCGGCGAGCGCGGCCGTCACGCCGTCGAGCAGCTGTTGCTGCTCGGCGAGCTTGTGCGTGGCGTCGGCGAGCGCCGCCGCCTGGTCATCCAGCCGCGCGCGGAGCTCGGGATCAGGCGCCGGCTCGGCCGGTGGCGCGGGGCGCGGCTGCGCGGCCGCCGGCGCTGCCGCTGCGAGCACGATCGAGCCGATCGTGCAGCACAAGCGCGACGGACCGGTCACGATCGCCGTGGCGCGGTGGGAAGTGGGAGCGGGGTGCGAGGGCATTGCGACGGCGGTGGATCACGGCGGGGGCGGCAGGGTGCCATCGGGGTTCAGCAGCGGGAGCACCGGCATCTTGTGGATCACCGTGACGCTCTGATCGACACATGCGTTGATCAGGTCGTTGTGGGTCATCGGCGTCCCGGAGAAGCACGCTGGCGCCGTGTCGATCGGGGCGTCCGCCGGCGGTGCGGCGTCGGGCGTCTTGCTGTCGCTGCCGCCGCACGCCGCTGCGAACAGGACCATGAACATGAGTTTCTTCATCGGGGCTGGCTCCTGTCTCAGTGGGGCACCGTGGCGTCGAACGTCGCACTGCAGTCCACCGCCGGCCGGAACGGCGCGAGCACGCCGCCCTCGCTCTGGCGCGACACCTTCATCGCGCACGTCGGCACCAGCTTGGACTGGATGGTCAGGTTGGTGATGTCGAACGGCGCGGGCGTGCCGGTCGTCCCGGTGTTGCCGGTGACCCAGTCGGTGAACCGCCTGGCCGCGGCGTTCATCGCATTGCTGCCGTCGACCCGCGCGATCATGTGGAGATATCCCCAGTTCACGTAGTGGCCATTGCGCACGTTGCGCTTGTCGAACGACGTCGCGGTCGAGTCGGCATAGAACGCGCCGCGCTGGTGGAACGCCTGGAACGCGAGCGCGGTCAGCTTGTCGCGGTTGGCGTCGTAGACGTCCGAGCCCAGGATGCCAATCGTCGAATCGGGCGCGGTCGAATTCGCCACGGCCGTGACCACGCCGCCCGAGCCGCCCTTGTCCATGCCCTTCCAGCGGCCGGCGGGCAGGCCGATATTGTGCGCGAGCACCTGCTCGGTGCCGGAGGTCGGGTTGCGGATCGCCAGGTTGGTCTCGACCGTCCACGGCCTGGCCTGCCCGCTCGCGCCGTAGCCGAACGCGAAGAACGCCTCTTCCGCGGTGATCGCCTGCTGCTGCGATGCCTTCGGCACCACGAACAGCATCGGCTCGACCGGGCCGGTGGTGTCCTTGACCCCGGCCTTGGGCTGCGCGCCGGTGCAGGTGTCGACCCAGACGTCGGACAGGCCGACGTCGACGTGGGTCGGCGCGGTCAGCGTGCAGGTCGTCACCGCGTTCGTGCCGGCGTCGAAGTACTCCACCGTGCCGGTGATGCAGGCGCCGACCGCGCACGCCGCAGTCGGGGTCGCGTCCTCCTGGACCGAGGTGACGCCGACGCACGAACCGGGCTTGGCGTAGACCAGCGTGGTCGGGCTCGCCTGTGCGCTGAGCACCTTCGCCATCGCGATGACGAGGGGCTCGACCGCGCTCGAACCATTGAGCACGATCGGGTCCGTGAACGTGGGACAGTCGGCTGCGTCCGCGAGGTACGGCGCAGCGGTCAGCACGCCCAGCGCGCCGACCACCGAGAGGCATATCCGCATATACGGTGGCTCCTGTGATTAGGTAAGCGCACCGTACGGAGCAGATTTGTCGCGGCTCACCTCGTTCGGTGACCGCACGGAAACAGATCGCGCGAGATCTCGCCTCGCGCGCAGGGCCCACCGTCCCGCAATGTAGCTTCCAGCACCGCCGTTACAACGGTGCTGCTCGCCGCGGCGTGAAGCACGCCGCGTCGCGTCGCTCAGCGCTGCGACGGCAGCTTGTCGACCGGCTTGTTCGGATCCCGCGCCTGGTCGGCCGAGGCCTGCGGGCTCTTCTGCAGGTCGCGCGCCTGGTCGGCGTGGCGCTGCAGCACCGGCTTGACCGACTTCAGCATGCTCTGGAGATCCGGATCCGTGGCGGAGCTGGTCGCGGTATCGATCTTGGTCAGCTCCTTGTCGTGATCCGACACCATCATGTTGAGGAACTCCTTGTCGAAGTCGGCGCCCTTGAGCGTCTTCAGGTGCGCCATCGCCGTGGTCATGTCCTTCTCGTCCTGCCGGTCGGCGTCGGTCATCGGCTTGTCGGCCGGGATCGCGGCGAGCTTGTGGGCCTTGGCGAACGCCGTCAGGTCCTTGTCGTTGCTCTGGTGATCGGTCACGAGCGTGCTGGCGTAGTCCTTGACGTGCGCCGTGCCGGACTTCTGGGCCAGCTTGCCCATGGCGATCTCCATCTGGTTGACGTGATGGAGGTGCGCGACGATCTTGTTGTCGGCATCACCGAGCTTGCCGCCACGGGTATCGCCGGTCTTGCCGGTGGTGGTGTCATGGTTGCCGGCGGTGGTGTCGCGGTTGCCGGTGGCGTCACCGGACTTGTTCGTATCACCAGACTTGTTCGTGTCACCAGACTTGTTCGTATCACCGGACTTGTTCGTATCACCGGCGCTGCTGGCCCCGGTGGTGCCGCGGTCCCCGGTGGGGTCCGGCACCCGCTTGGGCAGATTACTCGGCGTGTTGTTGTCCGGTGCGTTGTTCGTCGGCTGGTTGGTCGGCGGATAGTCCGCCGGTACCTTGTCGGCCATCGCGATCGCGGGCAGTGCGAACGCGGTGATGATGGCGAGTGCGCGAAGCTTCATGACAGTCCCCTTGGGTTAATTTGCTGTGGGGGGTTGCAAGTGGGGTACCGGCCCGCGCCACCCGTGATTCCAGCAAGCTGCCAACGAGACTACGTAGTCTGCGGAGATGTGGACGGGCGCCCTTGCGCGCCGCGCGTCGACGTCACGTACGATGCTGGCGTACGGCGGCCACGACCTCATCGGGCTCCGGGAATCTCGCGCCCTGCTTGGCGATCACCTGGGCTCCGTCGATCCAGACGCTGAGCTCTCCGGAACTGCCGGGGACGAGCTTGGTGGTCACACCGAGGTCGCGCTCGAGCTGCGCTGCCACCCGGGCAGCGTGCGGTCGATAGCCTCACGCCGTGCAGTAGCGGATCGTCACCAGCATCGCTGCAGCATAGCACGCGCCAACCGCGCGGATGCGCTCGGGCTGCGACGGTGCAGTCGCCGGCCGTCGCCGGGCGCCCCGCATGCGTGGGGGTGCTAGATGGAGAGACGTGTGGCTCGCGCACGCGCTGACGCTGTCGCGGATCCCGCTGGCGGTGGCGCTCGCCGCGGCGTGGGGCCGTCCGGCGTGGTCGGTCGCGATCGTCGGGCTCGCGGCCCTGACCGACACCGCCGACGGCCGGGTCGCGCGGCGGGCGCGGCGGCGCGGCGACCGCGGCCCGGACATCGGCGGCTGGCTCGATCCGGCGGTCGACAAGCTGTTCGTCGCGATCGTGCTCGCGGTGATCTGGGTCCACGCACCGCTGGCCCATCGCACGGCGGTGATCGGGCTGATCGGCGCCCGCGAGCTCGTGCTCGTCCCGCTGGTCGCCGTCTACCTGGCGTGGCGCCGGCCGCACGTGCCGCTGCGCGCCGACGTGTTCGGCAAGCTCGCGACCATCGCCCAGTTCATCGCGCTGTGCGTCATCGCGCTGGCGCCCGAGCACGCGGTCCCGGCCGCGGTGGTGGCCGGCGTCCTCGGGCTCGTTGCCGCGGGTCACTACGTGGTGACCGCCTCCCGCTACCCCGGGCCGTGATACTCCACGGGGATGAAGCTACAGCTCGCGCTACTCGGGATCTTCACGGTCGGCGCGGTCGGCGCGGTCGGCGCGGTCGGCGCACCGGCGGCCGCGAAGGGCCTCACGATCGACGACATGCTCGCCATGCGGCGGGTCGGCGATCCCGCGGTGTCGCCCGACGGCAAGCAGGTCGCGTTCGCCGTCCGCGACACCGACTTCGAGGCCAACCGCGGCCGGTACGACGTCTGGCTCGCTGCCACCGACGGCTCCGGCGTCAAGCAGCTCACCACGCACCTCGAGAACGACCAGGATCCGCAGTGGTCGGCCGATGGCGCCTGGATCTACTTCCTGTCGTCGCGCACGGGCTCGTCGCAGGTCTGGCGGATCCGGCCGGGCGGCGGCGAGGCCGAGCCGGTGACCCGGCTGGCCTCCGACGTCAACGGCTTCAAGCTGTTCCCCGACGGCAAGCACGTCCTGGTCGCGGTCGAGGTCTGGCCCGATGCGCGCTCGATCGCCGAGTCGGCCCGGCGCGACGAGGAGCGCAGCAAGTCCAAGGTCAAGGCCAAGGTCTACGAGCAGGCGCTGTTCCGCCACTGGGACCACTGGGAGGACGGCAAGTACTCGCACCTGTTCGTGTGGACCGCGCCCGACGCCGGCGGCAAGGTCGACGATGCCCGCGACCTCACGCCGGGCCAGACCACCGACACGCCGATCGCACCGATGGGCGGGATGGACGACGTCTCGATCTCGCCCGACGGCAAGCAGGTCGCGTACGTCGCCCGGGTCGCCGGCCGCGAGAACGCGTGGCGCACCAACACCGATGTGTTCCTCGTCCCGGCCGCCGGCGGCACCAAGCCGGTCGACATCACCGCCGCCAACCCGGCCTACGACTTCGGGCCCACGTTCTCGCCCGACGGCCGGTCGCTCGCGCTGCGGATGATGAAGCGCGCCGGGTTCGAGGCCGATCGCGAGCGGCTCGCGGTGTTCGACGTGGCCTCGCGCAAGCTGCGGGTCGTGACCGAGGGCTGGGACCGCTCGGTGGGCTCGATCCTGTGGAGCGCCGACGGCCGGACGATCTACACCGACACCGACAACGTCGGCAACCACTCGGTGTTCGCGATCGACGTCGCCAGCGGCGCGGCCAAGGTCGTCGTCGACAAGGGCACCAACGGCGCGCCGCGCTTGGCCGGGGACCGCCTGGTGTTCGGGCGCGACACGCTGCGCACCCCGACCGAGCTCTACACCGTCAAGCTCGACGGCAGCGACCCGCGGCAGATCACCCACCTGAACGACGCGCGGGTCAAGGCGATCACCTGGGGCGAGCCCGAGCAGTTCTCGTTCAAGGGCGCCAAGGGCGACACCGTGTACGGCTGGGTGATCAAGCCGGCCGGGTTTTCTGGTGCGGGCGGCGGCAGCGGCGGCAAGGCTCCGGTCGCATTCCTGATCCACGGCGGGCCGCAGGGCAGCTTCGGCGACCACTTCCACTACCGCTGGAACCCCGAGGTGTTCGCGGGCCACGGCTTCGGCGTCGTGATGATCGACTTCCACGGCTCGACCGGCTACGGCCAGGCGTTCACCGACGCGATCAGCGGCGACTGGGGCGGCGCGCCGTACGACGACCTGATGATGGGGCTCGACGCCGCGCTCGACAAGTACAGCTGGCTCGATCGCAGCAAGGTCGCCGCGCTCGGCGCCTCGTTCGGCGGCTACATGATCAACTGGATCAACGGCAAGACCGACCGGTTCAAGGCGCTGGTCTGCCACGACGGCAACATCGACGAGCGCATGGCGTACTTCGACACCGAGGAACTGTGGTTCTCGGAGTGGGAGCACGGCGGCGTGCCGTGGGACAAGCCCGAGGGCTACACCAAGCACAACCCGATCGACCTGGTGAAGAACTGGAAGACCCCGACCCTGGTGATCCACGGCGGGCTCGACTACCGCGTCGTCGACACCCAGGGCATGGCGACGTTCACCGCGCTGCAGCGCAAGGGCGTACCGAGCCGCTTCGTGTACTTCCCCGACGAGAACCACTGGGTGCTGAAGCCGCAGAACTCCAAGCTGTGGCACGACGAGGTGCTGGCCTGGATCGACAGGTGGACCCGGCGCTAGAAGTACACGCGGAACCCCAGGCCGCCCTGGACGTCGAACCCGACCGGATCGACGAACACCAGGGCCAGCGCGATCTCGCCGTAGAACTCCAGCGGTGAGCGGCGCAGCCGCAGGCCGATCTCGAACGGCGCGCGGACCGCGACGTTGAGGTCGTTGCTGGTGCCGAACACCGCGGCACCGATGCCGACCCGGAGCGGCACGCTGACCGCGTCGCCCTGCGCGACCAGCGGCGTGACCAGGTAGGTCAGGTGGCCGTAGCCATCGCGGCCGTCGCGGAACGTGTTGAAGCCGAGCACGATGTCGAGGCCCGAGCGGTGCCCCGTGCCGATCTTGATGTCGAGGCCGGTCGGTTCACCCAGAAACAACCCCAGGCCGAAATCCGCCCGTGCCGGGGCCGCCCGCGCCGCGAGCACGACTCCGAAAACCACCGTCGTTAGCAAGAGCTTGCGCATGGCCCGAGGGTAGCCCGCTTGCGGGGTACGCAGATCGCGCCACGGTTGCGATAAGGAGGTACATCATGGGACATCGCTTCGATCGCGGTGATGTGATCGACATGCTCGAAGAATCAGCGCTCCTGCGGATCCCGGTGGTGGTCCAGCTACGCGACGGCCGTGTGTTCGAGGACCGCGTCACCGACATCGGCAAGTGGCAGGACGAGGACTGGGTGGCGTTCGCGCTGCACGACTTCACGCCGCTGCGCACGATCTCGAGCTGCCAGCGCGCGCAGCCCCCGACGTACTCCTACGCCGGCAAGCGGTAGCGCGAGGCTGGGAGGCCCGGCGACCGGGCGAACGAGCGCGGGCGCACGGCAACCGCGGTGCCCCGCGGCACGGCAGGCCAGGTAGATCACCGCCATGCGTCGGGCGGACCGCTGGCACGCACGATGCTGTGTTCCCGGGCCATGGACCTTCTCACCTGGATCATCGTTGGACTCGTTGCCGGCGTGCTGGCCTCGCTGGTGGTCGGCTCCGCCGGCGGCATCATCATCGACATCGTGGTCGGCATCGTCGGTGCCTTCATCGGTGGCTGGCTGTTCCAGGCCGCCGGGTGGCATACGCCGTTCGCCGGGCTCGCCGGGACGATCTTCGTCGCCTTCGTCGGCTCGGTGATCTTGCTCGTGGTGTTGCACCTGCTGCGCGGCCGCCGCCCGCTGTGATCACACGGGCTGGGACAGCTCGGCCTCGAGCGCCGGCCCGAGCGGCACGATCCGCGTCGGGTTCACCGTCGGCTGGCTCCAGTAATAGTGGGTCTTGATGTCGTCGAGCTTGCACGTCGGGCGGATCCCCGGGTGCTGGTACATCCGCCGGGTGAACCGCCACAGGTTGGCGTGATCGCGCAGCCGCTTGAGGTTGCACTTGAAGTGGGCGTAGTAGACCAGGTCGAACCGGAGCAGCGTCGTGAACAGCGCGATGTCGGCCTCGGTCAACTTCGCACCGCACACGAACGGCTGATCGGCCAGCACGGCGTCCCAGTGCGCCAGCGCCGCGAACAGCTCGCGCGCGGCGAGCTCGTACGCGGGCTGCGTGGTCGCGAACCCCGCGCGGTACACGCCGTTGTTGACCGGCGCGTAGATCGCATCGAGCACGCGATCGATCTGGTGGACCAGCTCGGGCGGCGCGAGCGACGGCTCGAGCGGGCGGTCCGCGAGCGGCGCAAAGTCGAGATCGAAGATCCGCATGACCTCGCGCGACTCGTTGTTGACAATCGTGGCGGCCTTGCGGTCCCACAGCACTGGCACGGTGACGCGGCCGGTGTATCCGCGGTCGGCGCGGAGATAGACGTCGCGGAGCAGCTGCGCGCCGCCGATCGGATCCGGATCGTCGGCGCGGAACATCCAGCCGTCGTCGCCCATGTGCGGATCGACCATCGTGACGCTGATCGCGCCGACCAGCCCGCGAAGCGAGCGTGTGATCAGCGTGCGGTGGGCCCACGGGCAGGCCCAGGCCGCGTACAGGTGGTAGCGCCCGGGGACGATCTCCTCGGGCCGGCGGCGAAACCGCGCCGCGGGACGCTGGAAGGCGCCCTGGGCATCGGGCTCGTACCACCCCGTGTGCCAGGTACCATCCACGAGGTGTCCCATGCTTGATCGCTACCATCTCCGCCGGGACATGACACCGCCGCGGTGTGCGGCGGCCCGCAATTGTCTGTTTCGTACTCGAGGTCGCGAATCGTAACGTCGGATCTGCCGCTAAATTGGATGCGAGTTTTTGCGGTCCGGTCGCACGATGAAGTGTCCCGGATGCGCGAGCGACAGGCTCCGGATCGAGGTCCAGTCGATCGAGGTCCAGTCGATCCAGATCGAGGCGTTCGTCGACGTGTAGGCGGCGGACGCACCGCTAACCGAAGCTTACCTGAAACGCCGCGACACCCGGACGGTTCGGCCTCTGTGACGCTCGAACACAAGAACGGTCTCGAGCGGCTCGCCCGACTGCTCCGGTTCCGGTTCAGTCGCACGGCGCGCCGTAGCTTCGTGGTGCTGGCGGCCAACGCGCCGTGGGCCGCTCGGCTCAACACCGATCACCTGGAGACCCAGCGCATCCCGGCGATGCAGTCGCCGTGGCTGCCCGTCGATCGGCGGTGAAGCGCGTCCTCGCCGGCCGTCGCCGCCGCAGGGCCTCGGGTCACGGGCTGTCGCGCGATACCGACGTGTGATCGTGAATGATCCGCCAGCCCTCGGGACGGCGCTCGACGACCAGCGTGAACACGCCGCGGCCCGGGTGCGCGGCGCCGGTCAGATCCCAGTGGCCGAGCACGACCGCGCCGTCGGCGCCGACCGGATCGATCGAGTCGATCCGGAACGCCAGCGTGCCCATCGCTCCGGGGTCGGTCGCATAGCGCGCCTGGTAGTGGTCGAACGCCTCCTGCCAGCCGCGGCGGATGTCGCCGCCCGAGGTGAACACCAGCGCCGGCGTGCGCGCGTAGCCGTCCATGTAGCCCGCCAGGTCGCCGCGGTTCCACGCCGCGATCTGGCGATCGAGCACGGCGGCAATCGCGGCGCGATCCGACGGCTCGAGCCGCGCGCCCTGCGGCGGCCCGGAGCCAGGGCCGGAGCGGGTGTCCGCATGGCCAGACGCACAGGCCCCGGCACAGACCACGATCGCGAGCGCGCACAGCCGCATCCCCGGAGCCTACCGCGGCCGCGCGCGCCGGGACATCGCCGCCCGCGCCGATGGCGCGTGGCCCTCGGGACGCAGTACCTTTGTGCCATGTCGTCCGGACGGATCAGCGTCGAGCGCCGCGGTCACCTCCTGGTCATGGGCTTCGATCGCGCCGCCAAGCGCAACGCGTTCGATCTTGCGATGTGGGACGGGCTGTGTCGCGCGTACGGCGAGCTCGAGCGCGATCCGGAGCTGCGCGCCGGCGTGGTCCACGCCCACGGCGACCACTTCACCGCCGGGCTCGACCTGCCGCAGTGGGGGCCGGTGCTCGCGGGCGGCGGGTTCCAGATCCCCGAGGGCGGCGTCGATCCGCTCGGCCTCAAGTCGCAGGTGACCAAGCCGGTGGTCTGCGCGGTCCAGGGGTTCTGCCTGACCCTGGGCATCGAGCTCCTGCTCGCCGCCGACATCCGGGTCGCGGCGCGCTCGGCGCGGTTCGCGCAGATCGAGATCAAGCGCGGGATCTATCCGGTCGGCGGCGCGACCTTGCGGTTCCCGCGCGAGGTTGGCTGGGCCAACGCGATGCGCTGGCTGCTCACCGGCGACGAGTTCGACGCCGCCGAGGCCCACCGGATCGGCCTGGTCCAGGAGCTGACCGAGCACGGCGACCAGCTCGCGCGCGCGGTCGCGATCGCCGAGGTCATCGCGGCGCAGGCGCCGCTCGGGGTCTATGCCACGCTGGCGTCGTGCCGCCACGCGCTGCCGCACAGCGAGGCCGACGCGCGGGCGCGCCTGATGCCCGACCTGGCGCCGCTGGTCGCGAGCGACGACATGCAGGAAGGGCTGCGCGCGTTCGTCGAGCGCCGGCCGGGCAAGTTCCGTGGCCGCTGAGCGGATCCTCGACCGCGCGCTCGGCCAGCTGTTCGCGCAGGCGCTGGTCGCGATCGCGCGCGCCGACGACGAGATCGGCCCCGAGGAGGGCGTGCGGCTCGAGCAGCGCATCGCGCTCCGCGTCGCCGGCCCGATCTCGCTCGACGACCTGCTCCTGTCCGATCCGCTCGAGCCCCACCGGCTCGCCGAGGCGCTGGGCAGCGCCGCCGGGCCGTTCCGCAACATCGGCCTCGATCCCGGCGAGCTCGCGGCGATGCTGATCGGCGACGGGCTGGCCGTGGTGCTCGCGAAGGGCTACGTCTCGGAGTCCGAGGCCCGCGAGATCGTGCGGTTCGCCGCGGCGCTCGGCTGCTCGCTCGATCAGGTCCGCGCGCTGTGCGGCCAGGTCGCGCCGTGGCTCGGGACCCTGGTCTGACAGGGCGGCGTCCGGCCGCTCAGTGCACCGTGAAGCTGTTGAGCCAGTCGAGGTTGGCGTTCATCTGCCACGGGTCGGCGCCGGTCTGCCAGCCCGCGTCGAGCGAGTTCTGGCTGCCGCCGCAATCTCCGGACCGGCGCATGTAGCAGTGATCGGCGCTGCCGTCGCCGACCTGGGCGTTCTGCACGATGTACCAGCCGCTGCCGTTGGCCTGCAGGCAGTTGAACCCGGTGCCGCACGACAGGCCGGTCAGGGTCAGGAACTGGCTGCGCACGTTGGCCGCGTTGGGCCCGATGAACTGGTCCTTCTCGCCGTCGACGGCGCGCAGCCGGTTGCTCGGCAGCGTGCGGTTGCCGTTGGCCATGCACGAGCTCAGGTTGAAGATCGAGTAGGTCACGCCGTCGCCCATGCCCCACGCGGCCTGGACCCGGCTGTCGAAGTTCTTGGCGAGCGTCGAGATCACCGCGCCCTGGCTGAACCCGCCGACGACCACGCCCTTGCTGCAGTCCGCCTTGGCGCGCGAGCACAGCCGGCTGATCGCGCTGGTCGTGCTGCCCGAGTTGAACATGCAGCTCGCCTTGCCCGCGATCGTGCTGCAGCCCGAGAACGATCCGCTGTTGTACGCGACCGTCGCGGCGACGAACCCGCGGCTCGCCATGCTGGCGACCGCCGCGGTGGCCGAGGCATTGGTGAACGTCTCGCTCGTGCCGATGACATAGACGAACACGGGGAACGTGCCGGTGACCGACGGCTCCTGACCGCTGATGTTGAACGTCGAGTTGCAGGACGTCGAGCCGTTGCCCTGCCCGGTGTAGGTCGCCGTGAACGCCGTGGTGGTGACGGACTGGGCGACCTGGCCCTGGCCCGGGTCCTGGTCGGCGGGGCCCTGATCGGGATCGAGGTCGTCGGTGCAGGCGCCCATCGCGAGCGCGAGCGGAAGCAGGCAGCGTAACGTGGTGTTCATGGCGCGTTCTCCTGTCGCAAGCGGTTGCCGGCGGCGCACGACCACGGTCACGGATCCTGCGGACTCTCGGAGACCGGCCGCTTGTGAGACGCCGCGGTTCCTGAAGTGTCGATGCAATGTGACGCCGGTGCCGTGCACACTCTCACGGGGACGCGCGACAAGTAAAGTTCGAGTGAGCCGACTCCACACAAACAGGAACTATGCAGTTCCTGTACGATGAGTATCGGCTCACACAGATACGGAGTGTGGAGTGCCCGGGTGGGAGACCTGCCGCCAACCGGCTCGGGTGTGCGCGGCGCCTCGCGGTCATGTGCTCCGGCGCTCCGGTGCTCCGGTGCTCGGGCGCTCAGCCGATCACGGCGGGCAAGCCCTGGATCGACATCCCGCCGTCGACCGCGAGGCACTGCCCGGTGACGTACGATGCTGCGGGCAGGGCGAGGAACGCGACCACCGTGGCGACCTCGTGGGGCTCGGCGATCCGGCCGAGCGGCGTGCGCGCCAGGATCGCGGCGAGCGCCTCGGGCCGCGACAGCACCGGCTCGACCAGCGGCGTGCGCGTGTACCACGGCGCCACGGTGTTGACCCGGATGCCGTCGCGCGCCCACTCGAGCGCGAGCGTGCGGGCCGCCTGGGCGAGCCCGGCCTTGGCCGCGGCGTACGCGACCCCGGTCGGTAGCGCGACCAGCCCGGCGATCGAGCCGACGTGGATCACGCTCGCGCCCTCGGCGGCGCGCAGCGCGGGGTGCAGGTCGCGCGACAGCAGCACCGGGGCGGTGAGGTTCAGCGCGATCATGCGCTCGATCGTCTGGTCGTCGTAGTCGATCAGCCGGGCGCGGACGTTGCCGCCGGCGTTGTGGACCAGCACGTGGAGCGGGCCCTGATCGCGGACCTGGGCGGCGATCCGGGCGCGGTCGGCCGCGCGGGTCACGTCGCCGGCCACGCCGGTCGCGCGGTCGCCGAGCTCGCGGACCGCCGCGTCGACCTCGGTCTGCGAGCGCGCCACCAGCGTGACCTGCGCGCCGAGCTCGAGCAGCTCGGCGACGATCGCGCGTCCGATGCCACGGGTACCGCCGGTCACGAGCGCGTTGCGACCGCGGAGCTGCCACGCCGATTGCGTCATGGTGGCACTATATCGCGATGATCGTGCAGCTCGACGAAGCCCACCTGCCAAGGCTCGTGGCCCACATCGGCCGCCACAGCCGCGAGTCGGGCCAGGGCGGCGACCTGATCTTCCGGCCGCGGTCGTCGGACGCGCCGATCGACGAGGCCGCGACCATCGAGCGCCACCGGGCGGGCTGGGGCCAGCAGCTCGACGAGCCCTACTGGCTGCGGACCTGGGGGGTCGCGCTCGACGGCCACCTCCGCGGCCACCTCGACCTCCACGGCGGCCGGCTGCCATCGGAGTTCCACCGCGCGATGCTCGGCATGGGGATCGAGCGCGGCTGGCGCGGCCGGGGTCACGGCCGCGCGCTCCTCGAGGTCGCGATCGGCTGGGCGCGCGACGCCCGGCTCGCGTGGCTCGACCTCGGCGTGTTCGCGCACAACCACCGGGCGCGCAAGCTGTATGCCGAGCTCGGCTTCGTCGAGGTCGGGGTCACCCGCGATCGGTTCCGGGTCGACGGCACGGTGATCGACGATGTCGCGATGGTGCTGGCGCTATGACGTGATGCGGCGACGGCGCGTTCCGCGGCGGGGGATCGGCAATCTGTCGGCGCGGGACCGGACATGCCGGGGGCGTCTCGGACTAGACTGCAGCTCCATGCGGCACTGGCTCCTCGCGGTTCTGTTCGTTCCCATGATCGCACGCGCCGACGATGTCGCGACGCGCGCCCAGAAGCTCCACACCGAGTCGATCGTCATCGACACGCACCTCGACGCACCCGACCAGCTGTCGGCCAAGTGGGGCGACGTCGCGGAGCGCGGCGCGACCGACCACTTCGACATCCCGCGTGCGCGGCAGGGCGGGCTGACCGCGCCGTTCTTCGCGATCTACGTCGCGGCGTCGTACGCCGACCACGGCGCCGCGCGGCGCGCGCTCGACCTGATCGACCTGACGCACCGCGTGGTCGATGGCCATCCCAAGGACATGACGTTCGCGACCTCGGCCGCCGACATCCGCGCCGCCAAGAAGGCCGGCAAGATCGCCGTGCTGATGGGCATCGAGGGCGGCCACGCGATCGAGGACTCGCTCGGCGTGCTGCGCGAGATGTACCGCGCCGGCGTGCGCTACATGACGCTGACTCACACCAACACCAACCACTGGGCCGACTCGTCGGGGCCGTTCTACGAGCCCGACTTCGACCCCAAGAAGTCCGCGCTGCACAACGGTCTGACCGAGTTTGGCAAGACCGTGGTCAAGGAGATGAACCGGATCGGCATGATCGTCGACATCTCGCATGTCTCGGACGCCACGATCCGCGACGTGCTCGCGGTGTCGCGCGCGCCGGTGATGGCGTCGCACTCGTCGTGCCGCGCGCTGTCGAGTATCCCGCGGAACCTCACCGACGATCAGATCAAGCAGATCGCGGCCAAGGGCGGCCTGGTGATGATCAACGTCGGCTCGGCGTTCCTCGACCAGAAGATCTACGACGCGTTCGTCGCCAAGCTCGCCAAGATCAAGCCGGAGTACCTGAAGCTCAAGGCCCAGTACGCCAAGGATCCGGCGAAGCTGGCGGCCGAGATGCAGGCGCTGCAGAAGCGGCAGGGCCCGGCGCCGCGCGCCGACTGGACCAAGGTCGTCGATCACATCGAGCACGTGATCAAGGTCGGCGGCGAGGACGTGGTCGGCATCGGCGACGACTTCGACGGCATCGGCGATCCGCCGACCGGGTTCGAGGACGTGTCGATGTACCCCAAGTTGACCGAGGAGCTGCTGCGCCGCGGCCACAGCGAGGCCCAGGTCAAGAAGGTGCTGGGCGAGAACTTCATGGCGTTCTTCGCGCGGATCGAGGCCGCGCGCGACAAGCTCGCGAGCGAGCCGGCGGCGACCGCGGTCTACACGGAGAAGTGATCGAGAACTGATCGCGACGTAGTCGAGCGCGACCAGCCTCCGCTCGCGGGCCGTGCCGGCCGTCCAGCCGTGGCGGCCCGCCGCTCGTCCGGTTTCGGCGCTCGCTGCGCCCGGGGGCAGCGATGCTCGGGGCATGCAAGCATCCGTGATCCACAGCAGAGGGTTTGCCGCGGTGGCCTGCGCCACGGCGGCGCTGGGATGGGCCTGCGGTGGCGCCGCGCCGGCGACGCCGGGTACGCCGGGTACGCCGGGCCCACGAGACCGGCCGGCCGCGGCCCCGTCTGCGTTCGCGATCGCGCCGGGCGATCTCGTGATCACCGACGTCTCGGTCGTGCCGATGGCGTCGGACGGCGTGCTCCCGCACCACACCGTCGTGGTCCGCGGCGATCGCATCATCGCGGTGGCGCCGAGCGCGTCGCTGCCGGTGCCCGCCGGGACCACCGCGATCGACGGCACCGGCAAGTGGCTGATGCCCGGCCTCGCCGACATGCACGTCCACGCCTTCCGCGACGACGATCTGACGCTGTTCCTCGCCGCCGGCGTGACGACGATCCGCAACATGTTCGGCAGCGAGCAGCACCTCGCGTGGCGCTCGGACATCGCGCACGGCACCCGGCTCGGGCCCACGATCGTGACCGCGGGGCCGATCATCGACGGCGACCCGCCGGTCTGGCCGGGCTCGACCGTGCTCGTCGACCCGGCCGACGCCGACAAGGTCGTCGCCGCGCAGAAGGCCGCCGGCTACGACTTCCTCAAGTCGTACTCGCGGCTGTCCCGGCCGGCCTACGAGGCCCTGGCCGCGGCCGGCAAGCGGGCCGGCATGGCGGTCGCCGGCCACGTTCCGGAGGCGGTCGGCCTCGACGGCGCGCTCGCCGCCCACCAGCGGTCGATCGAGCACCTCGACGGCTACCTGCTCGCGATGGTCGCCGAGGGCGTGCCGCTCCCCGAGAGCCGGCCGGCCCGGTTGCGCGCCACGCTGGCTGCCCTCGATCCGTCGCGGCTGCCCGGCGCGGTCGCGCGGACCCTCGCCGCCGGCACCTGGAACTGCCCGACCCTGGTCGTGCTCGATCGCTTCGCCGCGCTCGACGACGTCGCGGCGCTGCGGAGGCGTGTCGCCTGGCTCGACAAGGTCCCGCCGGCGATCGTCGCGATGTGGGACCCCAAGCAGGACTTTCGCCTCCAGTCCTACACCGCCGAGGACTTCCAGACCCTGCGCGCCGCCAATGCCCAGCGCGCGCGGGTGTTCGCGGCGCTCGCGGCGGCGAACGCGCCGATCCTCGTCGGCACCGACACCGGCAACCCGTTCGTGATCCCGGGCGCCGCGCTGCACGAGGAGATCGAGCTGATGGTCGCGGCCGGGATGCCGCGGCCGCGCGTGTTGCGGGCGGCCACCGCGGACGCCGCGCGCTACCTCGGCGCGCCGCACGAGGCCGGCGTCGTCGAGGTCGGCGCGCGGGCCGATCTCGTGCTGGTCGCGACCGATCCGCTGACCGCGCCGCTGCCGGCGGTCCCCGACGGTGTCCTGGTGCGCGGCCGGTGGCTGCCGCGCGCCGATCTCGAGGCCCGGCTCGCCGACATCACCCGGCGCGCCGCCGCGCCGCCGGCGAAGGACCGCTGAGCCCCGGCCGCGCCTACCGCCGGGGCATCGCCGCGAACGGCGGGCCGGCCTCGATCGCCGCGACGTCCTCGGCGCCGAAGTAGCGCGCCGCGAGCTGGGCGAGCTCGGGCCGCGTGTACAGCTCGGCGCGCGGGCGCTCGATCAGATCGGCGATCGCCTGGGCGACCTCGCCCACCGGCTGCGCGTTGGGCAACGTCCGCGAGTCCGGACCGCCGTGCAGCGCGCTGGCGCCGAACGATGTCGCGACCACGCCGGGCATCACCGTGCTGACGTGGATCTCGGGGAACTCGGGTCTGAGCTCGAGGCGGAGCGAGGTCATCAGCGAGTTGACCGCGGCCTTGGCCGCGCTGTACGCGCTGCGGATCGGCGCCATCGGGATCCGGCCGAGCATCGACGACACCGTGATCAGGTGGCCGCGCTGGCGCTCGCGGAAGTGCGGGATCACCGCCTGGATGCCGTAGAGCACCGACTTGACGTTGGTGGTCATCATGTCGTCGAAGTCGGCATCGGTGAGCTGGGTGACGCTGCGACTGATGCCGCGTCCGGCGTTGCCGACCCAGACGTCGATCTGTCCGAACCGCTCGAGCGCCCGGTCGCGCAGCCGCTCGACCTCGTCGCGCCGGGTGACGTCGGTGACCACCGGCAGCGCGGTGGCGCCGAGCCGGCCGGCGATCACCGACAGCTCGCCCTCGCGGCGGGCCGCCAGCACGATGCCCTTGGCGCCGCGCGCGGCGACGACATTGGCGAGTTGCTCGCCGATGCCCGACGACGCGCCGGTGATGACGATGACCTTGTCCTTCATGGATCCATCGTAGGCGCAGATCTCGCCCGCGAAAGCCATGGCTGTCTCACGCCGGTGGCCTCGGTAAGCTTCTGAAAGAGCGGAGATCGTTCCAGGCCAGCCACGCAGAGGTAAACAGATGTGCAGTGGTAGGCTGGACCAGCCGCCATGCGCGTCGCGTGTCTCGATCTACCGGCCTTTCCGCTCCAGCTGGTGTGGCGGCAGGAGCCCGCCTGGCGGACCGAGCCGGTCGTGGTCGTCGAGAACGATCGACCGCAGGGCGGGGTGCTGTGGGCCTGCGAGCGCGCCCGTGCCTCGGGGGTCCTGATCGGCCAGCGCTACGCGTTCGCGCTGTCGCTGTGCGGCGGGCTGCGTGCGCGGGTGGTCTCCGGCGACCAGATCGCCGGGGCGATCACCGAGCTGCGCGCGGCGCTGCATCGCCTGTCGCCGTGCGTCGAGCCCGGCGAGCCCGGCACGTTCTGGCTCGACGGCGAGGGCCTGGCGCGGGTGTTCCCCGACGGCGCCGCGCCGCGCGGCCGCGCGTGGGCCGAGGCGATCGCCGCCGCGATCGCCGAGCTCGGCTATCGCGGTGCGGTCGTGATCGGGTCGTCGCGGTTCGCGACCTACGCGATCGCGCGCGCGACCCGGCTCGGCGTCGTCGTGTTCGACAGCGACGCCGACGAGCGCGCCGCGGCGAGCGCCGTCCCGCTGGCCCGGCTCGACCTCGACGCCAGGTTGCGCGTGTCGCTCGCCCGGCTCGGCGTCGCCCGGGTCGGCGAGCTGGTGCGGTTGCCCGCCGGCGGCATCCTCGAGCGCTTCGGGCGCGAGGCCCACCGGCTCTACCAGCTCGCCGCCGGTGAGCGCTGGGATCCGCTGGTCCCGGTCGCGCCGCCCGAGGCCCCCGACGAGCGCGTCCTGCTCGACGACGACGAGGACGACATCGAGCGCTTGGTGTTCGCCAGCAAGGCGCCGATCGATCGCCTGCTCGATCGCCTCGCCGCCCGCGGCCGCGCCCTGACCGCGCTGCACCTCGAGCTGTCGCTCAAGCACGCCGTCGGCGACATCGAGCTCCGCGCCGACTGCATCAAGCCGGCGACCCCGACGCTCGACGGCCGGAGCCTGTTGCGCCTCGTCCACCTCCGGCTCACCGGGCTGCCGCCGGCCGCGCCGGTCAACGCCGTGCGGGTGTGGGCCGACGACATCGCGGCCAGCCGCGAGCAGCTCGCGCTGTTCGCCCACAAGCCGCGCCGCGACCTGCGTGCCGCCGGCGAGGCGCTCGCCCGGCTGCGGGCCGAGCTCGGCGACGACGCGGTCGTCTACCCGGTGCTGCGCGACGGCCACCTCCCCGAGGCCAGCTTCGGCTGGGAGCGGCTGGCCCAGCTCTCGGCACCGACCCCGCCGGCCGCGCCGCCCGCCGTCCGCCCGCTGGTCCGCCGGGTCTTCGCCCACCCCCAGCTCCTGCCGGCGCAGCTCCGCCTCGGCCGCGACGACGGCTGGCTGCTGTCCAGCCTCGAGCACGGCTCGGTCGTCCGCATCCACGGCCCGTACCTCGTCACCGGCGGCTGGTGGACCCACGCGCTGCACCGCGAGTACCACTTTGCCGAGCTGCGCCGCGGCGACTGTCTCTGGGTCTATTACGATCGCAATCGCCGGCAGTGGTTCTGGCAGGGCGCCGTCGAGTGAGTCCACCGGATCCGCCGGGCAAGAGGTTCGTGCCATCGGATCGCGCAGTGCGCACGCTGTGCGGCTGCGCTCTCGGTGAACCCGGTCGATCGGCGAGCGTTGACGAGCTGTCCGGGGAGCACTACGGTTCTTGCATGTTCAAGATCAAGCTCCTCGCGGCGGCGCTCGCGGTCCTCGTGATGAGCGGAAGCGTCGGCTGCGAGTCGCGGTCCGACCGGGTCGAGCGCTGGGCGACGACCGAGAACACCAACGTCAAGCTCGACTGGGACAAGGTCAACGAGGCCTACAAGCAGGCCTCGGGCCCCGAGGACCTCGAGAAGCGGATCAACGAGATCTACGAGGGCGACGAGGTGATCAGCATCGCGGTCCACGATCAGGGCGACAAGACCCAGGTCGTCACCGGGTTCTTCGACAAGAACAGCAGCGGCACGGTGGACGAGGGCGAGCAGATCTTCACGATCAAGCGGGAGCCAACCGGCGAGGGCACTGCGCAGTACCAGACCATGGGCTACGGCCCGTATTACGGCTATCACTCGCCGCTGTTCAGCATCGCATCCGGCATGCTGCTGGGATCGATGATGTCGAGCATGTTCGCGCCGCACTACGTGCCGGTGTACACCCGGCCGTACATCACGCCCTCGATGCGCATGTCGACGCTGCACAGCGAGCGGTCGAGCTACCGGGCGGCGAACCCGGCGCGGTTCGGGCCGCAGTCGCAGAGCGGGCGCTCGTATGGCGGGCGGCCGTCGATCAGCCGGCCGCCGGCCCACATCCCGAGCGGCGGTGTCCGGCGCGGCGGCGGGTTCTTCGGCCTCTCGCGCGCGGGTCGCGTCGTCCGGCCCGAGCGGCTGAGCGCCTGAGGCGCCGCGGGCACGCCTTGGCGCCGCTGCCGCTGACGATCGCGGAGCTGCCGTTCTTCGAGCGGCCGATCCGCGAGCTGCTACACCTCGAGGTCGATCGCGACCGGCCGAGCCACGACTTCGCCGGATTCGGCTGGGCGCGGGCCGACGCGGTGTGGCTCGAGCCCGCCGGCGGCGCGGCCCGGCGGATCGACGACGCGCTGGTCATCGGGCTGCACACCGCGGACGACGCCGAGGCGCTCGCCGACGACCTCGAGCTCGAGCTCGAGTTGCCGGACCGTCCCGTGACGGTGCTCGCGTCCGCGTTCCTCGACCGCTGGCTGCCCGGGCTGCCGCAGCGCTCGGCGATCGTGCTGGCGATCTGCAACCCGCACCGCGCCCGGCTGCATCGCCCGGCGGCGGCGACCGTGCCGGTGCATCATCCTGTCGGCGACGTCGCGAGCTGGCGCGAGCCCGCCCCCGGCGCCTCGCCGCACGACCGGATCATCTTGACCGCGGAGGACTGGTGGACGCTCTGACCCTGAATCGCCCGATCACCGACGAGCAGAAGCAGACCCTGGCGGGGCTGTACCTGCTCAAGAAGCTCGATCTCGCGCCCGAGGACGGCGGGCTCGAGCTGCCGGTCGTGCTGCCGTCGGACCTGTCGCCGATCGACGAGGCGCTGCAGCAGCTCGCGGTCGACGACCTGATCGTGATCAACGCGAGGAAGAACCGCTACGAGCTGACCAAGGCGGGCATCGCGTACCTCGGCTCCGTGATCGACGAGGCCCAGGCGCTGGTCGACGAGCTCGACGACCGCGAGGTCGAGGACGCGATCGCCGAGCTCCGGGCGCGCAACCTCGACGTGTACCGCGCGCGGTTCCTGTGGGGCTGGTACGAGGGCGAATTCGACGACCTCGTGCTGTTCCAGGAGCGCCGCGGCGTGTCGCCCGTCGAGCGACTCTGGGCGTTCTACCTGATGAGCGACGCGTTCTGGGCCGAGCTCGCCCGCGATCTCGCGCCCGGCGCGTGACGCGGCATCCGGTCTCGATTCAACCCCGAGCAGGCTCGAGCGATCGGCGGGACCGCCGGAGGAATTCGTGCTCGATCGCGTTCGTCGTCCGCGCGATGGCGGCGTCGTAGGCGTTCGCCGCTTCGTGGAGGCGCCCGAGACGCCGCAGCAGGTCTGCGCGTATGGCGTGAAACCGGTGGTGCTCGGCGAGCGGCAGACCGTCGACGAGCGCGAGGCTGGCCGCGGGCCCGTTCACCTCGGCCACGGCGACCGCGCGGTGGAGGGCCACCACGTGCGTCGGAGTGAGCTGCATCAGCTGATCGTAGAGCGCGACGATCTGAGGCCAATCCGTGGCCGCTGCCGTCCGTGCATCGCAGTGCACCGCCTGGATCGCCGCCTGGATCTGGTACGGGCCGGGGGCGTTCCGGCGCAGGCACGCGCGCACGAGCGCATGGCCCTCGGCGATCCGCTCGCGGTTCCAGAGGCTTCGGTCCTGGTCTGCGAGCAAGATCAGACCGCCGTCCGGTGTGCTTCGCGCGGACCTGCGGGCGTCGACGAGGACCAACAACGCGAGGAGACCCCTGGCTTCAGGCTCGGTCGCCAGCAGGTCCGCGACCAGGCGCGCGAGGCGCATCGCGTCAGCGCAGCGTCGGCAGCAGCGCTGCGACCGCGACCATGTCGAGCGGCTTCTCGAGATGATGTGAGAAACCGGCCTGTTGAGCGCGCTCGAGCTCGCCATCCTGTCCGGATCCCGTGATCGCGATCAGGGGGGTCGTCTGCAGGCCAGGAATCGCTCGCAGCCATTGCGCCAGCGAACGACCGTCGATCTCTGGCAACCCGACGTCGAGGAAGGCGACATGCGGACCATGTTCCTCGGCGAACCGTAGCGCCGAGGCGCCGTCGTTGACGACGATCGCTTCATGCCCGAGCTCGTGGATCAACTCGCCCAGCAGGTCCGCTGCGTCCGGGTTGTCATCCGCGACGAGCACCCGCAAGCGCCTGGTCTCCGGCCGGGGGAGCGCGGACATCTTTGCGGTCGCAGTCTCGGAGTTCGCGCACGGCCAGCGGACCACAAACGTCGCGCCCTTGCCGGGGCCATCGCTTTCGGCGTGAACGGTCCCGCCGTGGAGCTCGACCAGCGTCCGCACGATGGTCAGGCCGACTCCCAGCCCGCCCTCGCGACGGTCGGCGCCGCGCTCACCCTGCACGAACATGTCGAACAGGTGGGGCAACAAGCTCGGCGGAATGCCGATCCCGTTGTCGCGCACGACCATCTTCACGTGCTCGCCGTCGAGCGCCGCGGAGATCCTGATCCGGCCGCTCCTGGGTGTGTACTGCGCCGCATTGGTGACGACGTTTGCCAGCACCTGGGACAGACGCTCACGGTCCGCGTCCGCGAGCAGGTCGGGCGGCACCGAGATCGACACCTGATGATCGGCCGCGTCGAGGAATGGCCGCGCGGTCTCGATCGCGTGGCGAACCGCGCCGGAGACCTCGACGGCGGTGCGCTGCAGCGTGATCTTTCCGTGCGTGATCCGCGACACCTCGAGAAGGGCACCCACGAGGTGCACCAGGTGCCCCAGGTGCCGGTCGACGACGGAGAGCTCGCGTCCGAGTTGCCGATCGCGCAACCGGATCAGATCGATCGCGCTCACCATCGCCGCCAGCGGGTTGCGTAGCTCGTGGCCGAGCATCGCGAGGAACCGGTCCTTGTTCACGCTCGCAGCTTCGGCTTCTCGACGTGCGTGCTCCTCCGCCGCGAACAGCCGTGCGCGTTCGAGCGCGTGCTCGCACGCTCGGACGAGCGCGAGCAAGAACTCGCGGTCGTCCGCGGTGAATACGTGCTTCGCGCCGTAGCTGAACGACAGCACACCGACGGGACCGGTGGGGCCGTCGAGCCGCAGGGTGGCGGATCCCCAGAGCCGATTCGCGGCGCGCGCATCGATGACAAGCTCCGGGGCCTCGCGCTCGAAGTCTTCTGGACCTTCGATCCAGATCGGTCGGCCAGATTGGAACACGCGCATCACGGGGAGTGCTGCGCCGGGTGGGATCCGTGTCCAGTCCGCGTGGTAGCTCGTGGGGACGTTGTGAACGCTTTCGAGCACGAGCGAGCCATCGGGCTGGGCCAGCCACAGCACCCCACCCCAGGCGTCGATGGCCTCGGTGCCGAGCCTCACGGTGACATCGACCACCTGTCGCGGCGTCTGCGCCTGGGTGAGGGCCTCGGTTGCCTCGTGCAGCTTGCGCATGCGCTGCGCCGTGCGCTCGGCGGCCGCGTGCTCGACGGCTCGCTGAAACGCGATCGACGCGTGCCGCACGAGAACCGCGAGGAATTCACGCTCGCCTGGCTCGAACACGTGGGCGGTTGCGAACGCGAACCCGACCACCGCGCCGACCGCATCCCCGGTGGTGAGCGGCAAGCAGGCGCAGGCGCGCGCACCCAGGAACTGGAGGATGGCCATTGCATCGCGATCGGTACGTTTCCACGTGCGCGCATCGTCCGCGTCCACGAAGACCGGCGCCCGGGACGCAAGCGCTTGCGCGATCGGTGATGAACCGTCGAGGGTGATCGCGTGTCCGACCTCGACATCGAGGTGCGGAGCCTGGGCGACGATCGCTGCCGTGCTGCCCTCGATCCTCCAGAGCGCGCCGATGTCAGCACCGCTGGCATCCATGCCGGCATCCAGAAGCACGCGGCCCACTGCGTCGATCGTCGACGCGGCCGACAGCGCCGAGGCGAGCACATCGAGCCGCCGCAACCGCGCTTCCGCACGCGCCAGCTTGTGGGCTAACAGTGGTTCGTTTGCCGGCGGGTCGGGCATGTTCCCCGGGCGTTCACGCGAGCGAAAGCCGTGGGCCTCCGCAACGTAACACCCAGGCAACCTCAGCGTAGCACCGAGCCTGCCTCGTGAGCCTCGGTCTTCTGCCGTGCGTCCGTGACGCAATGTGCGGCCACGACACGGCTGCGTCGTGTCCCGCATCCGAGAATCATCTCCGAGCGCGATCACGGTCACGTCGTCCGATCCATGCGCATCGCAGAGCACGATCGATCAGCGGGCGGCGCCTTGCGCGGTGCGCCTGCGCGCGTGTGGCGATCCGGGCGCCGGTTTCCGGAGCGGCAGGGCGTGCGCTACAAATCCAATCGCTGCGACGACGCGGCGAAGGAGAGTGTCAGGTGGAGATATTGCAGCCGAGACTGCAGTTGATCGCCGAGCCCGATGGCGAGCTCACGCTGCACGCAGTCACGCTCACGCCCAGCACCGGATATTCGGCCGGGCGCGCGCGCGCCGGGGCGCCGCCGAACGTCCGGCTCACGTCCGAGGTCTTCCCGGTCTTGCTCGAGATCCGCGCGCGCCGCAGCCCAGCGCTGCAGGTGCTGACGCCGGTCCGCCACCACCTGCGCAACCTGAAGCTCGGGCCCAAGCACGGCAAGACCAGCGTGCTCGCGTTCGCGATGCTCGGCGACCGGGTCGTCGGCTCCGCGAGCATCCCGGTCGGCCCGAGCCACGAGTGCCCGAAGAATCCGGTCACGGTCGATACCTCGGACTGGTATGCGTGGCTGAACCAGATGCCACCCGGTCCGCCGTCGTTCCACGTCACCGGCGTCGTCCAGCTACCCACGCCGGGCTACGACGCGCAGCTGGTCCTGGCGCGGCCCCAGGGGATCAACCCGGCCGAGCTGATCCTCGATCTCAAGGTGACGCCGCGGCCCGGGATCTGGCCCCAGGTGGTCACGCCGGTCTCGGTCCGGTACGACGACAGCCCCGCGGGCACCGCGTACCAGGGTGTGCTCGTCCGCGAACCGGACGGTGATGCCGTGCACCTCGACGTCGACGTCGTGCAGTGAGCGCGGCCGGGATCGACCCGGCCAGCGTCAGCGCGCCAGCGACATGGTGCCTGGTCGGCTGCCCGGGCATCCGCTATAACGGACGCGGGTCCAGCACCCGGAGGTCCACATGTCGAAGATCAGAGACGAGGTTCTGGCGGCGAACCAGCGCTATGCGACGTCGTTCGGTGACAAGGGCAAGCTCGCGCTGCCGCCGGCGCGCGGGTTCGCGATCCTCACCTGCATGGATGCGCGCATCGATCCGGCGAAGCTGGCGGGGCTGGCAGAGGGCGATGCCCACGTGATCCGCAACGCGGGCGGACGCGCGAGCGACGACGCGATCCGGTCGCTCGTGATCTCGCACAAGCTGCTCGGAACCAACGAGTGGTTCGTGATTCACCACACCAACTGCGGCATGGAGCTGTTCACCGACGACGTGATGCGTGGGCTACTCGCGCAGAGCCTGTCGACCGCCTCGTTCGACGGCAAGACCTGGAAGGACCCGACGGGAAGCGATGGCTCGCGCGCCGGCGACTTCATCAGCTGGCTCACGATCCAGGACCTCGCCGCGAGCGTGGTCATCGACGTCGAGCGGATCCGAGCGCATCCGCTGGTCCCCCGGACGATCCCGCTCCACGGCTTCATCTACGAGGTGACGACCGGGCGCCTCGTCGAGGTTCCGCAGGCGACGGAGCGCGGCCGGGCGATCCCCTGAGCCGAGTGGCCCGCGATAGCGCTATCGGGCGAAGGTGCCGGTGAACCGCTGCGAGAATCCGGGTGAGTTCCGCCAGAACCGCCATGCCTGATCATCTGCGCTCGCCTGATAGCGACGAACACACCACGTGAGTCGAAGTAGTGCATGCTCAGCCTGGGCTCGCCGTGATCGCGGGTCGGCGCAGCGTCCGCGCGATCCTGCTCGTCGTCCTCGATGACCGAGAGTGCAGCCTGGCTCAGCGGCGCGCCGTGTCGCCAGCTCCATCTTCGCGCCTAGGCTTGGATGAGAATTTCGCGAGCGCGCTGGTCATCGCGACGCGATCCTCACGACTCGTCGGCACCGCCGTCGGGCCGCTGCCCCGTGCGAGGCGCATCGCCGCCGACTCACGATACTCGCGAGCCTCAGCGATCTTCGTGAATGCGATTGCTAACCTGCGCTGCTTTGCGAATGCCTCGAGCTCATCACTCGCCGGTGCGGCGTGCCGGTCGCAGGCCGGTCGCAGGCAGTCGCAACGGCGGTCGCACTGCCGCTCGCTGCAGCGACGGTGCGATTGCCGGCCGCGCACGATCGCCGTCGTTGTGCTTCTGTCACCGCGCGTGTTACGAGGTGTGCATAGCTCTCGAGGAGGAGGAATGATGCGTACGCTGATCGCAGCCATGTGTCTCGCGCTTGCCACCCCGGCGTTCGGACAGGGCGCGCCCCCGGCGCCCAAGCCCGCCGCCAAGCCGGCTGTCCCCGAGAAGGTGACGGTCGCGCAGATCATGGATCGCCAGCTGTCGGCGCTCGAGGGCGATCTCGTGCCGGCCGCCGAGGCGATGCCCGAGGACAAGTTCAACTTCGCGCCCACGCAGGGCGAGTTCAAGGGCGTGCGCACGTTCGCGCTTCAGATCAAGCATGTCGCGCACACGAACCTCATGCTGTTCGCGCTGCTGCTCGGCGAGAAGCTGCCCGCCAACGTCGATCCCAAGGAGGATAACGGGCCGGACAAGATGACGTCCAAGGCAGAGGTCATCAAGTACCTCAAGGATTCGTTCGCGATGGGGCATCGTGCGATGAAGACCTTGACCGAGGCGACGCTCACCCAGCGCCTCAAGGATCCGTCGGCCGGGAGCAACCCCGGGCCGACCCGCCTGGGCGCGGCCAGCCTCACCGTCTGGCACAGCTTCGATCACTACGGCCAGATGGTCGAATACCTGCGGATGAATGGCATCGTCCCGCCGGCGAGCCGCCAGCAGCAGTAGCCGAGCAGGCCGGAGCTCCGCCGCGAACGTCCGCGCACGCTGCGAGCTATGCGCGGGCGGCGTCGGCCGGGCCGGCGGAGTACAGCGTGTTCAGGTGTGCGCGCGGCCGGCCAGAAACTGCGCCGGCCGCCACCAGCGTGTTCCGCATCGCGAATTCGAGACCCACGTGCTCGCGCCGACTGCCGCAGTTTGCGGCTTCACATTCTCCGGCTCGTACGTCTACCTGAGATCGGGCTCGCGCGGCTCACGGCTTCCACGCGCGCGCGTGGTCGCGGATCGTTGCCTTGCCGACCGCGACGGCAGCGACCTGGTCGCGTGGCCTGTCCGAGGTTAGCTTCGGAAGCTCATGCGTCCGAAATTCGGACACGCTGACCGAGCCTCGGACGCTCAGCGCGCCAGGTGCCCGAGAGCTCATCGTCGTCGCTTGGCCGAGATCTCGATGGCGCAGGGCACATGCTTCCGCGCAGGTCCTTCCGCGCCAGTTCTATCTGATCACCCGCCGCTGGACCCAGCGCCCGGCCTGCTCCGCCCGGACGCGGCCGGACGGCTCGCCGGACATCGTCATCTGCCCGCGCGCCGTCGTTCAACGCCGCGGGCCGCCGACGCGCCTGATGCCGCCCGCACAGCTCACCTCGCGCCGCTTTTGAGCTGCTATGTTGCACACCAGAGTTTGCAATCGAGACAATGCTGCAAACATCTGTCCTCGATCGTGCAGCGGCTCACGCTGCTCGTCGATCCTGGCCTCCACTCGCGATTTCCTCGGCTATGATCACCGCATGATTCACCGGGCAGTTGGTCTCGCAGTGATAGGTGCGTTCGCCGGGTGTGGCGGCGCGAGCAATGCTCCTGCGGATGGCGGTATCCCCGTCGATTCGAGCAACGGCGGCGATGCGGTCGACGCGGCCGTCGATGCACCCGTGATCCCACCCTCGACGCGCGTCCGCGTGATGTTCACGCGGGATCAACCCGCGGCCGATGTCCCCGTCGTGTTCCAGCGCTCCGACGGCACGGTCGTCGCGGACGTGAAGACGGACGCCCAAGGCGTCGTGGACATCGAGTTTCCCGAGGGCGGCACGACGGTGAGCCTGCTTCCGGTCTACAGCGATGGCATCAAGGGCGTGATCACGTACCTCGGCGTCAAGCCCGGCGACGTGCTCGAGGTCGGCAGCGCGTTCCCCGAGAAGACCTTCGTCGACGACGTCACGCTGCTATTGCCGCCGCTGCCCGCGGAATCGCGGTCGTACACGCTGGAGATGCGGTCGGGGACGTTCTCCGACCTGCGGACGCCGAGCCTGACGCTGGGCCGCTGCGGTTCGCCGACCAATTTCGTGGTTCGCGACGACAACAACCACAGCTTCTACACCGAGCTGTCGACGCTGAGAACCGGCCAGACTGTCGATCTCACGGCAGGCGTGTTCCGCGGGACACGGACGATCACGCTGCGCGCGGAGAACGTGCCGATGTCCGGCGTCACATTCGATTCGACCGGGACGTACACCTCGGACTGGCGTCTGAACGTGTCATCGGAGCAGAGCAAGTCGGTCCGGATCACCAGCGGCACCGGCACAGCCGACTTCGTGATCGCGGACATCCCGACCGCCGAGGTGACCACGAACTTCACGAGCGGGATCGGGTCGAGCGTCAAGCTCTGGTATCGCCGCCAGGCGCCGACCTCGCCGGTCGTGTTCGACTTCGCGCAGAGCGGCGTCGCGTTCGTCCGCAACGTGACCTACGCTGACAACACGCTGAGCTGGACCGAGGACGGTGCGGGCGGCGACCTGGCATTCGCCTACATCTTCCTCAACAACGCCGCCGGCGCCGAGCGGGTGCACATCAGCATCTTCGGGCCCAAGACCGGCACCACCCTTCGCGTACCGACGCTTCCCGCGCCCTACGCGGATCGCAATCGGATCCCCGGCGACGTCTCCTCCGTGTTCCGAGCCGGCATCGCTCGCGTCACCGGTGGCTGGGACGCGGTGCGCAGGTACGCGCAGCTCGACGACTTCTTCCACCTCGACTGGCTTCACGGCGACTTCGTGATCTCCCAGTGATCCGGACGCGGTGCCGAGTCTCGCGGACCTCGACGGCCGTACCGAGCAGCTGGACCTGACGAGGGACGTGCCGTCGATCGTGGTCGCTCCCGACGATGGTACCGGTCGTCGTCGCGCGGCGGCTCTGGTGCGATGCTGCGGAATCAGTGTCCGAGGTACTTCTTCTTGGCAGCGTTCAGGATCTCACTGCCCACCTGCTTGGCCACGGCCTTGCCCGCCTCCTTGGCGGTCGCGGGTGGCGCGTCCTCTGGACCCGGGCCGGGCCGGCCGTCGCTCGGCCGCTTGTTGCCGAGCTCCACCCCCTTGTTGTAGGCGCGCGCCTTGGCGTCCTCGAGGTTCTTGGGGATCGCGTCGCGCGCCTTCTGGACTTGATCCTTGAACGTCGAGCGCCCCTTCTCGAGCAGCTTGCCGAGCCCGCGCGTCGCCGCGCCTTCCTCGGCGGCGTCTTCGGCGCCGGCGGCGAGCACGAGCCCGACGCCCTTCTTGCCCAGCTTCGCCACGATGCCGCCCCCGGCGACCATCATGACGGCGTCGGTCAGGTCGCCGGGGCTGGTCGCACCGTCCTCGCCGACGATGTGCTTCTTGCCGTCGAGGCCCCACGCCCAGTGGATGCCGTTGTCGTTGCGGTAGAACCCGACCAGCTGGCCGTGGTGATCGTAGATCCACTGCGTGCCCGACTGCACCATGTAGGGCTTGAGGCCGCCGTGCTGGCTCAGCAGGTTCATGGTCTCGATCGTGTCGGGGTCGGCGCCCTTGAGCTTCTCGGTCAGGCCGTCCAGGTCATCCCCCGACATCTGGTTCTCGTAGGCCATGCGCAGCAAGTTGCCCGCCAGCACCTCGCGCATACCTTCGTCGCGCGCGAACATGCCTTCCGCGACCGCAGCAAGCTGCTCGAGAATGAGCGCGAAGCTCGGCGAGTTGTCGTGTACGTTGCCGCTGGCGCTGATCATCTCGCCGGTGCCGCCACAGTGCTGGGTCTTGTCGCCCTTGCGGACCAGGCGCTGGCCATTGACGATCACGCGCGCGCTGGCTTCGATCGGCGTCCACATGTTGGTGCCGCAGCATGCGGCGTGGATGCCCATGTCGCCGATGCGCAGCGCGGGTAAACCGTTGACGTTGACGCTGGGCGAGCCGGATATCGCCGGTCCGGTCACGTCGGAATGCGGACACGTGGGGCAGCCGTGCGCGTCGAGCTTTGCCTTCGCCTTGTCACCCAGGATGCAGACACCTGACATGCGACACTCCAGAGCTGAGACCACCGCGGTGGTGTGGGAGCGCTGCGGTGCCAGTCGACACCTCGCGCGCTGCCTTCTACGCAACGAGGCACCAGAGCATTCCGTGCAATGTGGAGTCGATCTGTGCGCAGACGAGATTGCACACAGCTGTTTGCACTCCGGGCCGGCGCCCACGCCGGCGCCGGCGTCCGTCCAGGCCGGCGAGCTTGGCGCCCGCCTTGGGCGATGCCGAACGCCGGGTTGATCTGGACGTTCTGCGCCTCGCCGTCGAACGCGGCAACCAGCAGCTCGCGCGCATTCGGCAGCGCGCAGATCACGTCGGCGATCCGCATGCCGTGGACCTGGTCGGGGTCTCGAGTCCGGCGACCAGCGCGGCCTCGACCCGGCTCTTGCGGGCGCGAGCACCCTGCGGCAGACCTCGGTCAGCCGCGCGTCGCCGCGGAAGGCGCTGACCACGTATTGCGCGGCGGCGACCACCACGTCATCGCCGCGCTGGTCGAGCGCTTGCGCCGCCGCGACCCGGACGCGGTCGTCGTCATCGCGGAGCAGCGCCGCGATCGCGTGGCATGCGTGAGGTGCGGCGATCCCGCGCGAAAATCAGCACGTTCGATCGCCAGGCTCAGTCGGCCAACAACTCGGACAGCGTGGCAGCGGATAGCACGCGCGCGGACCAGGCATCGACCTGTTCGAGGGAAGCCGCCGCGATGCGCTGCTCGACCTGGGTGTTCACCTCGCCGCCGAAGCGCTGCCGGAGCAAGCGCAGCAGCAACTCCTGGATGCCCTGCTGGCGGCCCTGCTGGACGCCCTGCTCGATGCCCTGCTGGCGACCCTGCTCGATGAGTTGCTGTCCTGCGGTCATGATGGCGTCCTTGGCTTCGGGTCCGAGATCGCGTTCGAGAAGATCTTGCAACTCCTCCGGCCCAACGTGCTCGTTGACTTGGAGAATATAGCGCATCACCTGCGCCAGCGCCTCGAGTCCGTGCGGGGCCCGGATCACCTCGCGCACGACGTCCATCCAGCGGCCGAGGATCTGGAGGAAATCCGCGCGCGTCCGCGCATACTTGAAGCACATTGCGACCAGCTTGGCCAGCGCGGTCCGCATCGCTCCCTCGCGCAGCTCGTCGTCCGAAATCTCCGCGAGGTCGTGGAGCAGGTACGCGAACCGGACCAGGTACGGCTCGATCGCCGGTCGCATGCCGGCCGGCACGTCGAGCAGCGCGTCGAACGAACGGGCCTCCGACCATGAGGTCGCGCCGTGATACATCACGACCGGGACGATCATCGGGAGCGTCTTCGCCTTCGGGTGATCCGTGCGCCAGCGTTCCCAGATCCGCGTCTGGTAGCCGAGAAGGCGGAGCGCCATCAGGCCCTCGGTCGGAGGCGTGGACTGATGTTCGAACAGGAAATAGACCAGCGCCTCGCCGCCGTCGTGCCACGTCGCCGAGTACAGCAGATCCGTGTGCTGATGACTCAGGGCCGAATCGACGAAGCTACCTGGACGCAGCGTGAGCGTCGACCAGTCGAGCGCCTCGGCCAAGGCCGCCGGCACGACCGCGCGCAGCATGCCACGAGCGTGCTCGGCCTGGCCGAGTACCCCCTTGAACAGCCCATCATGAGGATTGGGAATCATCCGAGACACACGGTAGGACTCCGGTGCGACGAGGGCAAGGAAGCCGGCATCGTGTCGATCTTGGGGCCGCCGATCCCGCCAGCCTCGACATCTCGCAGTGGGCGATGCTACGGCCGTTTGGTAGCCGGGTGGCAATGACCGACGCTCAAGGCGTGCGCGCGGCCTGTCCGAGGTTAGTTTCGGAAGCTCACGCGTCCGGAATTCGGACGCGCTGGGGCTTTGCCTATAAATCCCCAGCTGCCTCAATACCAATCGCGCTGCCCCAAAACCTCCTAGAGTGGGCGACTGCAGCAATCGCTGCGCCAACCACATAGTGACCCGTCGACGGGTTCAGCCGCCGCCGGGTCAAGGAGTCACGATGGGTCAACATCGCAACCCCCGGCCGAGACTATCGAAGCAGCATCCCGCTGACAACGCCACCCCAGACCTCGACGACCTGATCCACGTCCTGCGCGACAACCTCGAGCGCGCCGACGCGTTCCTCACCAGCGCGGAGGAACTGATCGAGCGGCCCTTGCCCGAGGGCGACGACGATGGCAGCGTCGCTCGCCGCCGGAACCACATCGCGCACCTGCTCGAAGCCGCCAAGCTGGCGGTGCGTGCAGCCGTCTGCACGGCCGAGGAGATCGACCGGCGCCGGAGCGGCTCATGACGGACGTCGCGGCTCAGCTCGACGCCCTCCGGATCGCCGTCGGCGAGACCGAGGCGCTCGCGGCCGTCACCGCGGAGTCGTACGACCGCCAGGATTGGGACGGCGCCGATCCTGCCCACGTCGATCGGCTGGCCAGCCTGCTCGGGCTGATCTCGAAGTCGGCGGCGG